>DAISIS010000221.1:0-8843 GCA_036821925.1 Pirellulaceae bacterium | reverse complement strand
TTGGAGGGGACGAACAGCTGCCACTTGTCGCCTACATGCATCAGCTGCAGCGCTTCAGTCCAGCCTGGAATCACGCGATTGACAGCAAACTCGGCCGGTTCCCCGCGCTCCAGCGAACTGTCAAACACCTGTCCGTTGAGGAATGTGCCGTGGTAGTGTGTGCGCACCGTGTCGGTGGCCTTGGGAGCCGGCCCCTCCCCTTTCTTGAGCACCTTGTACTGCAGTCCGCTGGGTAAGGCGACCACCCCTTCCTTCTTGGAGTTCTCGGCCAGGAAGGCTTCTCCCTCCTGGGCCGCCTTGGCAGCGCGCTGCGCCATCTGCTGCTGCAGGATCTTGTTGAACTCCTCGATCGCCTTCTCCATCTGCTCGTCCGTCAACGCCAGCTTCTTCTCGAGCAACATGTCGCTCAGGCCGCGCGCGATCATCGCCGGGTTGACGTCGAGCTCTTGTTCCTTGAGGTTCTGGGCAATGTTCACGCCGATGGCATAGCTGGCTTGGTCCTTGAGTGTCTGGGGCGGATCGCTGGCGGGAGCGGCCGCCGGCTGGCCAGCCGGCGTCTGAGCGGCGGGCTGGGTGGCGGGCTGAGCGGCGAGCGGGGTCGCCAGGAGGGTGGCAAGCAGCAGGCTGAGACCAATGCGCTTCATAACGATTCCCTTGATTGAAAATGCAGGAGGTGCTCCGGCAACGCCGCAGACGTGTACCGCAGCAGAGGTATGCGACTTGCCAGTGTAATGCACGGCGCTGCCCGCCGACAGCCCACTGGCCCGGTCGGCAGCGGGGAGCAGCCCTGGTTCGAGCGGGGTACACGAGCGTCGCGCGGCGCCGCTCGACCGGCCGCGGCCCCCGCCTGCCCCGACGAACGCGCGCCGGCCCCAACGCACCGACCGGTGCCTGGACGTGCTAGCACCCGACGCTGCGCGCGTCTGCATCAGGGACTATGTATCTGGGCTTTCTGGCTCTGCCGGAAAATTCTGCCAAAAAGTGTTGAATCGTCTGGCCGTCTTCTGTTACAACCGGACGCATCATGGATTCAACCTCGTGGTTCACATAGGAGGGGCTTGGATGCTGGATCCACCGGTGAGTTGTCCATGAGGAACAGAAGGGAGTCTGATCCTCCAAGCGAGCAGGGATTGTTTGTTGGTTGGTTGTGTACAGACTTCGTTTCTTTCAGCAGATCAGTTCAACACGAGCCCTCGCTTCAGGAAGTCCGGAGAAGCGAGGGCTGTTTTTTTCGATTGTGCCGGTTGTGTGGAGCGCGGGGGCGCACAGCTGACGAATTGTGATGGAAAGGGGCTCAAAAAAAGTGAATCTTCTGTGGGCGGCGGGCGACAATGGGGCGGACTGTCGCTATGGTGGACGTATGGTTAATCGAGAGTGAATCGATACCTTGCGGGAGGGTGGTTATGCTGGGTCGCTTGTCTGTGGCTGCGATGCTGATGGTGGCGGGGTTCGAGGTAGCACACGCGCAGATCGTGTCCAATCCCGTGGTCACTTCTCTGCCGCCACACCCGGTCATGCAGACTTCTGCATTGCCCAGTGCGTTGCCCAGTGCACTGCCCAGTGTGGCGCCGGTGTCTGTGGACGTCTGCACGCCGCCGGTGGTGACCTATTACAGCCCGCTGGCCGCGCGCACGATCGTGCCCGCGCCGCTCACGCGCTGGCTGGCGCCGACCGTCACGTATCGGGTGGCGGCGCCCAGCTGTTGTGGGCCGGCCGTCGTGCCAGCCGTGCCGACGGCGACCTACTACGCTCCCGTTACGGCGTATCGGATGCCGGTCGGTGGCGTGTTGGCTGTTCCGCCGCGCCTGACCACCAGCTACAGTCCGCTGGCGCATTACCGGATGCCTGCGCCGCCGGCGAGCGGCATGTTGTCCGCGCCGATCGCAGCGCCGCCGGTGGGCGTCTACTACCCGCCTGCTGCCGCCGTCGCGCCGGCGCCATCCGCTCCGGTTATGCCGGCGCGCAGCGGTTGTGGATGCGGAGGTGGCTAGGCGACCCAGGCACTCATGACATGGTATCTCGCCTACAGCATCAGCGAATGGCTGATCCGGTTCGTCATGTTGCCCGTCGTGACGTTCCGGCGCAAGCCGAGCGCTGCCATGTCGTGGCTGTTGCTGATCTTCTTTCTGCCCTGGCTCGGGCTGGTGCTGTATCTGCTCTTCGGCACGCGGCGGCTGCCGCCTATGCGTCGCCGGCGGATCGCGGAGATTTCGCAGAAGATCGAGGCGGAGACCCGGCGTTTCCACGGGGACCCCAACATTGTGCGTCCCGATCTCGGTCCGCGGCTGGCCTCGACCATACAGATCGCCGAGCAGTTGGGGAACTTCCCGATTCTCGGTGGCAATGAAGCGGTGTTCCTGGCCGACACCGACCTGGTCATTGACCAGCTGATTGACGACATGGATCGTGCGCAGCATCACATCCACATGCTGTTCTACATCTTCTGGGACGACGAGACGGGGGACCGGGTGATCGATGCGCTGCAGCGGGCTGTCCGCCGGGGTGTGGCCTGCCGGGTGCTGGTGGACGACGTGGGGTCGCGCAAGCCCTACCGCACGCTGGCGGCCAAGATGCAGGCGCGTGGCGTGACGCTGCACACCACCCTGCCCGTCGGCCTCTTTCGCCGCAAGATGGCGCGCATTGACATGCGGAACCATCGCAAGCTGGCCGTCATCGATGGCCGCATCGCGTACACCGGATCGCAGAACATCGTCAACGCCAGCTACGGGCACAAGGACATGGCCTGGCACGACATGATGGTGCGGCTGACCGGCCCCATCACGCTGGAGTTGCAGGCGATCTTCGTCACCGACTGGCACCAGGAGACGCAGGAGGTGCTGACCGGCCCGGCGATCTTCGTGCCGCCGGTGCAGACCGGTTCGGTACCGGCCCAGACCCTGCCGAGTGGGCCGACGTTTCCGGTGGAAAACTACCAGCGACTGGTGGTCGGCGCCATCTATGACGCGCACCGGCGTGTGATCATTACGACCCCCTATTTCGTGCCGGACGAGCCGCTGTTGCAGGCGATTCAGGCGGCGGCGTGGCGTGGCGTGCAGGTGGATCTGATTGTCCCGCAGCGCTGCGATCAGATCATCGTGGGGGCGGCCGCCCGCGCCTACTATGATGACGTGCTGGAGGCCGGTGCGAATGTCTATCTGCACACCCAGGGGCTGCTGCATTCCAAGACGATGACGGTCGACGAGTCGCTGGCGCTCATCGGCTCGAGCAATTTCGACATCCGTTCGTTTGCCATCAACTTCGAACTCAATATGCTGCTGTACGGGGCCGATGTGACCTGCGCCCTGCGCGACCAGCAGCTGCGGTACCTGCGCGACTCGATCAAACTCGACGCGCGGGAGTGGAGTCAGCGTCCGGCCCGGCGGGTGCTGCTGGACAACATGGCCCGGCTCATGAGCCCTTTGCTGTGAGGAAGGGGAGAGCGATGCCCACACTGCGCGAGATCTGTGCCTGTCTGCACGCCCTGGCGCCTCCCAGCCTGGCGGAAGACTGGGACAACGTCGGACTGCTCACCGGCGATCCGGCCATGGATGTCGCGCGCGTGATGACGTGCCTGACGGTCACGCCGGAGAGCGCAGGGGAGGCGGTGGCGCGGCAGGCCGATCTGGTGGTCAGCCACCATCCGCTGCCGTTCCGTCCGGTGCAGCGGTTGGTGACGGACACCACCGTCGGGCGGCTGTTGTGGCAGTTGACCACACATCGGATTGCCGTCTACAGCCCGCACACCGCCTTCGACTCCGCCCGGCACGGGATCAATCAGCACCTGGCAGCCGGTCTGGGCCTGGAGGGCATTCTGCCCCTCCTGCCGATCGCGGGTGCGCCGGCCGACACGGGGCGGGGGCGGATGGGCTGCCTGCCGCAGCCCGCGACGCTGCACGACCTCATCGGTCGGCTCAAGCAGTTCCTGACGCTTGAACACCTGCACTATGTCGGCGCGCTCGATCACCGGATCACACGCGTCGGCGTCGCGTGCGGCGCCGCCGGTGAGTTCCTGCTCCCGGCGCGCGAGGCCGGCTGCCACCTGCTCGTGCTGGGCGAGACCAACCTGCATACGTGCCTGGAGGCGCTCGCCACCGGCGTCGCGCTGGCCCTGCCCGGCCATTTCGCCAGCGAACGGTTCGGGGTCGAGCGTCTGGCGGACGAGCTGGCGACCGCATTCCCGCAGGTCGAAGTCTGGGCGAGCGCGGACGAACGCGACCCGCTCGCTTGGGACTAGGGGCGCCGGGCCGGGGTGGCTCGGGTGCCCTCGCGCACCGGGCGTCGGGTGGCGCGCGTCAGGAGTGGTGCTCGCGCTGCGGGTGACGTTTGACCATGGTCACTTCGTTGCCCTGGCCGTTGAACTCCACGGCATCCATGAACGTGCGCATCAGCAGCAGGCCGCGGCCGCTGGCCTTTTCCAGGTTTTCGGGGTCGGTCGGGTCGGGCAGGGAGGTTGGATCGAAGCCGGGCCCCTGGTCCCGCACGGTGAACGTCGCGTCGCTGCGCGTGAACCGGGCGTGCACGTCGATCACGCGGTCGCAGAAGGGTGGGGTGCGCAGACGGTTCGCCACGGTCTGCCGGTACGCGTCGCTGTCCCCCGTGCGGAGGGCGGAGTTGATCTCCAGGTTGCCGTGAAACATGGCGTTGTTGATCGCTTCTTCCAGGGCGACACAGACGCGAATGCCGCAATCGGTGTCGCACGATCCCACGATCCGAATCGTGCGGTGCAGGTAGTTGACCAGCGGACCGATCAGCGCCGCGTCATTCCTGATACGGAAGCTCGCTTCACTGTGGGTCAGGCAATCCATCAGCTGCAGCTCGCTGCGCGCCTCCTGGGACGCGTCGAGCACACTCTCGACGGTGTCGAGCAGGAGTGACGCCAGCAGCTTCTTGGGCACATAGCTGGCGGCGCCGGCCTTGAGGGCCCGCACCGCCGTCTGTTCGCTGCCGCGGCCGGTCATGAGAATCACGGGGGTCAGCGGATGCCGGTCCACCATGTGCGCGACCAGTTCCAAGCCATCCATCTCCGGCATGACCAGATCGGTCAGGACCAGGTCGGGAGAGGACTGGCTGACCAGCTGCAGCGCCTCACACCCGTTGTCAGCGAATTCCAGCTGGAGTTGCGGCGATTTGCGCAGGAGCCCCGCAACTCTGCTTCGATCGACCGGCGAGTCGTCGACCACGAGCACGGTGGGCATGGGTACGTTCCTGGAAGGGTCCGTGGTCCACAAACCTACTGACGCCGATACTTGACCAGCGTCACCTCGTTGCCACGATCATTGTATTTTACCTCGTCCATGAAGGCCTGCATCAACACGATCCCGCGCCCCGTGTCGGCCTCCAGACTGCCCAGGTCCCCTTTGCTGGGGCGCCGCGTCGTGTCGAATCCGCGGCCGTCGTCCCGGATGACGAACACCGCCTGTCCACTGTCGATGTGCACGTGAACATGGATGCGCCGGCCGGCGAACTCCGGCTGCACCAGCCGTTCACGCACGACCGCGATCTCCTCCCCGGCCATCAGCTCGTCGAAACTCCCCCGCGTCTGCTCGAAGCCGATCTCCAGGTTACCGCGGTACAACGCGTTGGAGAGGGCTTCCTTGAGCGCCATGCCGACGCGGAACCGATCGGTGTCATCGCACAGTCCCATGCCGTACAAGATCTGCTGGAACAGATCGATGAACGGATCGAACAGTGCCGGGTCATTCTCCAGCGTCAAATCGAACTCGGTGCGATCAATGCTGCCCACCAGCCGCCCGTAGCTGCGTTTGGCCTGGGTGAGCGCCAGGACGTCGTCGATCGTGTTGATGAGCGTCTCGCGGAGAATCACCTTGGGGACGTAACTCGCCGCGCCGTGCTCCAGCGCCTGGACCGCCAGCTCTTCACTGCCTTGCCCCGTGATCAGGATGACGGGCACACCGGCGTAGTGGATCCGCATCGCGCGCACCAGCTCCAGGCCGTTCTTGGCCGGCATGTTGATGTCCGTCACCACGATGTCGGGCCGGCTCTGCTCCATCTTCCGCAGGGCATCGGTACCGTCTTCGGCATAGCTGACCTGGAAGTCCGGCCGCTGTTCCAGCAAACCGCCCACGATGCGCCGATCGACCGCCGAATCGTCTACCACCAGTATGTTTGTCATGCCAGTCACCGGGTCTCTTCGAGGTTACCGATCGCGTGACCTTCCGGTCACAGGTTCAGGATCACGCGCCCACGCATGTAATCTACCAGAAGCGGTGTCAAGCGTGCCATCTCCCGCTCCACGTCTGCCAGCGTCTCCCGGGCCTGGGCCAGGCTGCTGCTGGCTCCCATCGTCTCGAGCCGCAACGCCAGTTCGGACACCTGGTTGGCGCCGAAGTAGCGTGTGGACCCTTTGAGTGTGTGGGCAGCCCGCTGCAACGTCCGGCCGTCCGGCTGTTCGATCGCTGCACGGATTGTCGTCAGCAGGCGGGGCGCTTCGTCGAGGAACGCTTCGACGATTTCGCGGAGCAGGTGCCGGTCGCCGTTGACGCTGTGCAGGGCCTCACACCAGTCTACCACCGGGACGGTCTGCGGCCCGGCGGCCGCGCCCCCCAGGCTGCCCGCCGCCGTGCCGTCCGAGGTGGCCGCGGCCAGCGCCTCGTACAGCCGGGCCGCGCGGATCGGCTTGGAGACGTAGTGGTCCATGCCCGCCGCCAGGCAGCGTTCGCGATCGCCCTTCATGGCGTGGGCCGTCATGGCCACGATCGGCACGTGCCGGCCGGTGTTCCGTTCGCGGGTACGAATGACGCGGGTGGCCTCCAGCCCGTCCATGATCGGCATCTGCACATCCATCAACACGACGTCAAACGTCTGCTGTTCCAGCAGGTTCACCGCCTGCCGGCCATCGGGCACCACCGTCACGTCGTGGTCAGGCTCCAGCAGGCCCAGGGCGAGCTTCTGGTTCATGACGCTGTCCTCGGCCAGCAGGATCCGCAGGCGCGGCAGCGCCGCCGGCACGCACGGCGGTGCGGCCGGGCGGGATACTGCCTGCGCGTCACGCCCCAGCGCGGCCGCGATCGCTTCGAGCAGGTCCGATTGTTTGACCGGTTTGGCGACCTGCGCGGCAACCTGCAACCGCTCGCACTGGTCCAGTTCGTCGTGCACGTGGGCGGAGGTGAGCATGATCACAGGCAGGTTGGCCGTAGCCGGATTCTCGCGCATGGTTTCGACGAGCGTGAAACCGTCGACGTCCGGCATGCGCACGTCGGCGATGAGCAGCTGGAAGGGGGTGTCGGTCCGGCTGCGTTGTTCGAGCAGGTCGATGGCGTCCCGCGCTCGGGCCATGGTGGTGGGCGCGAGCCCCCAGCTGCAGAGCATGTCGGTCAGCACGCGGCGCGTCGTCTCGTTGTCGTCGACGATCAGGACTCGCGCGCCGGACAACGCCGTGTCTGTGGGGGGCGCCTCCGGCGCCTCCGGCGCACCGGCGAAGTGGGCCGTGAAATAGAAGACGCTGCCCTGCCCCAGCCGGCTCTCCACCCAGATGCGTCCCCCCATCAGCTCGGTCAGCTTGCGGCAGATGGCCAGTCCCAGCCCGGTGCCGCCGAACCGGCGGGTCAACGTCCTGTCGACTTGCTCGAACGCCTCGAAGATTCCCGACAGCTTGGCGTCGGGGATGCCGATGCCCGTGTCCCGCACCGAGAACTCCAGCGTCACATCCTGCTCCGTGCGCGCGGCCACCCGCGCGCGCAGCACGATTTCGCCGCGCTCGGTGAACTTCAACGCGTTGCCGATCAGGTTCACGACCACCTGCCGCAGTCGCCCGGCGTCACCGACGAGCACCTCGGGCACCTCCGGATGAATGTCGCTGGCGATCTCCAGGTCGGCATGGCGCGAACGGTGCGCCAGGCTGCGGAGGGCGTCCCCCAGGCATTCCCGCAGCTGGAACGGCTCGGACTCCAGCTCCAGCTTGCCGGCCTCGACTTTGGAGAAGTCGAGCACCTCGTTGATGACGTCGAGCAGCGCTTCGCCGGACTCGTAGACCATCTTCAGAAACTCGGTCTGCCGCTGTTTCACGCGACCGCTCAACAGCAGCTCGGTCATGCCGATGATGGCGTTGAGTGGCGTGCGGATCTCGTGGCTCATGTTGGCCATGAAGTCGCTCTTGGCCTGGTTGGCGGCCTCCGCGGCCGCCTTGGCCTTGTTCAGCTCCAACTCCGCCTGCTTCCGCACCGTCGTGTCGCGCGCCACCGCGTACACCAGCGACTCGCCCGCCTGCAGCGCCGGACAGGTCCAGGCCAGCCAGCGGTAGGAGCCGTCCCTGCACCGGCACCGGCATTCATGCCCGACCACGTCCGCGCCCTGACGCACACGCTCAAACGCGCGCGCCATCGCGTGCCGGTCCTCCCGGTGCAAAAAGTCGACGATCGGCTGGGCCAACAGCTCGTCGGCCGTGTAGCCCAGCGACTTCTCGAACGCCGGATTCACGCGCTTGAAGTACCCGTCGATGCCGGCCACACACATCATGTCGAGCGAGACGGCGAACAGCCGGTCAAACTCCTGCTGGGCCCGCACCCGCTCCGTGACATCCCAGAACATGCCCTGGATGCCGATCACCTGGCTGTGCGCGTCGCGCGCCGGCGCCTTCAGGACGTGCACGTACCGTTTCTGGTTGTCCGAGCCGTAGTTCTCCTCCACGTCCTCCCAGACCTGATTCGTCTCCATCACGTACCGGTCGTCATTGCGGTACTTGTGCGCATTCTCGGCGGGATACAGGTCGAGGTCGGTCTTGCCCAGGACGTCTGACAGGGGGCGGCCGATCGACTCACAGAAACGCTGGTTGGCCGAGACGATCCGCCCCTCCAGGTCCTTGCGGAACACATTCAGAGGCAGAC
>DAISIS010000220.1:0-8920 GCA_036821925.1 Pirellulaceae bacterium | reverse complement strand
CCCGGATGGCCTGGCGCACCACCTCCGCCTGGGCCTGCATATCCACCCCGTCGATGCCCATCCATACACAGTCGACCCCCATCTTCGCTGCGGCGTCCTGCATCCCCTTTCTGACCGGCTCGAAGAACGGCGCATGCTGGCAGCATGTGACGAAGGCCAGCCGCAGCGGCTTGTCAGTCTGGGGAAGCGGCTGGTCAGTCTGGGGAGCGGCCGGCTGGCTGCTTGCCAACGCGTGGATGGCTGCCATCTGCTCGTCCAGCTGGCTGGCCACCGCCTCGTAATCGGCCGGCTGGCCGTGGTGCAGGGCCTCGTCGATACTGCCGTACGCTGCGAACATCTTGTCGACCGACTCCTGCAGCTTCTCCGCAGCGGCCGCCGGCAGCCCTGCGGCCTGGGCCAGTTCGGGCAGCGCTTCGAGCACGCCGCCCACGCTGTGCAGCGGCTCGTGGGCATCGTCGGCGTCATGACGCGCGAAGGCCTCCCGGATCGCGCGATAGTGCTGGTCGAGGGCGGTGACTCCCGATGACAGATCTGCGGGCCGGGTCGGGGCGTGGTCATGTCCCGTGTGCGCATCGGCGTGGTCGTGTGCGGCCGCCGGCTGCCCATCCGACTTGGCGGGGGTCGCCTGCTGCGCCTCACGGCAACCGGGCAGGCAGAATACCACGGACAGACAAGCGGTGGCGGCCATGGCCGCGCGTAGCTGTAACATCGTGCAGGCTCCCTCGCAATTTGATTAAGGGCGGTCAGACGCCCGATGTGAAACGGCGAACCAAGCGGGCTCCCAGGCCCGCAGGGCCGGCTGGCCCCCTCCGCTCCGCAGGCGTGTGCCCGTGGGCGTCTGCTCGTGGCGATCCGCCGACCACACAGATCGTACGCGAATGGCCGGCAACCGGTTCGGCGGCCGACGCGGGTGACGTCCGGCCGAACCGGCCATTGTACCGGTGCGTAGACCTACAGGGCTGGCGGTCACCAGGCACGGTTTCTCCATTTCGGTCGATCGGATATTCTGGGCAGGGCAGGCCACCACAGGTGGCGCACCCGGTCAGGTATTGCGATCTGACAGGTCGTTCTATCCCCAGCGCAGGAGACACCCGAACATGACCCGAGTTTACCGGATTGCGGCCGGACTTGTAGGCGCCGCCATCCTGCTGCCGCTCATTGGCAGCGGCTGTCAGCAGTCGGCCGGCCGGAGCGCCGGCGCGGGCAGCCCCACGGGGGCTGAGTACCTGCTGGACACTGAGCCCGCGGGAGCTCAATCGATAGTGGACGCGCGTGCGCTGCTCGATACGCGGCAGGAGCCGACCGACATCGTGATTGTCGGGTGCGTCAGTGGACTGGGCCAGCCGACCTGGGATCCTGACCGGGCGGCCTTCATGGTTGCCGACCTGGCCCTGGCCAGCGCATCGGAGGCGACGCAGGCGGAGCACGACGAGACGCCGAAACACGATGCCGACAACTGCCCCTTCTGTCGCGTCAAGAAGAAGAAGGAGCTTGCCGGACTGGCGCTGGTGCAGGTGGTCGAGCCGGACGGTTCCATCCCGCCGGTCGATGCCCGCCAGCTGCTGGGCCTGCAGGAAGGGCAGACGATTGTGGTTCGCGGGCAAGCCGAGATTGACAATTTGGGCACGTTTGTCGTACGCACCGACGGCATCTTTGTGAGACCGTGAGAAGCAGACTATGAGCATGTGGAGGATTGCCTGGCGCAGCATCCAGCAGCGGGGACTGGCATCGTCATTGACCGCGTTCTCCATGGCCCTGGGGGTCATGCTGGTGGTGGCCGTACTGTCCATTCACGGTGTTATCCAGTCGTCGTTCCGCAACAACGCCAATCTGGGCTACAACGTGATTGTGGGCGCCAAGGGAGGCAAGCTGCAGCTGACGCTCAATTCGGTCTACTATCTGAGCCAGCCGATCGAGAACATCGCGTACGATTTCTACCTGGAGTTTCTGGACCAGGCGGCCCGCGAGGTGGAGCTGGCCGATGCGCTGCGCCCGCACGGGCCACCGCGTGAGGGAGGATTTGCGCCGAACGTGGAGGTCGCCGTCCCGCTCTGTCTGGGCGACTACTTCGGGCGTTTCCGGGTGGTGGGCACGACCCCCGACATGTTCGAGAAGCTCAGGTTCGGACCGGACGGCGACAGGAGCTACGAGTTCGCCCAGGGGCGCAACATGCAGCGCCGCAGCCGGGAAAACGGCTTCTTTGAGTCGGTGTTGGGATCGACTGTGGCGGCCGAGATGGGGGTCAAGCTGGGCGACCGCATCTCCACGACGCACGGGGACCCGGAAGGGGAGGGGCACGGGCGGAAGTTCGTCGTGGTCGGGATCTTGGCTCCTTCCGGCACGCCGAACGACCGGGCCGCGTTCGTGAACATGGAAGGGTTCTATCTCATGAAGGGGCACGCCAAGCCGCTCAATCCGGACGACGATGCCGCCGCGCCGGCGGCCGGCCTGGACGCCGTGGCGGCCGAAGCGTCGCTGGTGCAGGACGCGCTGGTCGGCATGGACGAGCACGCGGCGACGTTCGAGGATCAGTTGGCCCTGTCGGCGTTGCCGGTCGAGCAGCGCGAGGTGACCGCCATTCTGGTCCGCACGTCCAGCGTGCTGGTGGTGCCGCAACTGCAGAACGTGATCAACGAGGGCAACCAGGCCCAGGCGGTGCTGCCGATCCTCGAGATCTACACGCTCTTCGAGGTGTTTGTGAAGCCCGTGCAGCTGGTGTTGCTGGTGCTGACCGCGATGATCTGCGTCGTCTCGGGGGTGAGCATTCTGGTGAGCATCTATAACTCGATGGCCGGACGCCGGCACGAAATTGCCGTGATGCGCGCCCTGGGTGCCTCGCGCTCCACGGTGCTGACCATCGTGCTGGTGGAGTCGATCATTCTCGCGGTGGGGGGAGGGGCCGTGGGCTGGATGCTCGGCCACACGCTCAACTGGCTGGCCAACCCGATCATCGAACGGCGTACGGGGGTTTCGGTCGGGTTCTTTGATTTCGCGCCGAGCGTCAATCTCTACGAACTGCTCGGCGGCGCCGGCAACGTCCAGTGGATGTCGATCTCCTCGGAGATCCTGCTGATTCCGTCCCTGCTGATTCTGGCCGTGATCGTGGGCTTCCTGCCTGCGCTGGCGGCCTACCGCACGGATGTGGCCGCGTCGCTGGGCAAGTAGGTTACGACGCGGTGTGGGCCCAGGCGTCGGTCACCTGATCCGGGCGGTCTGCCAGGACCGGCGCGTCCAACGTGGCCGCATGCGGCAGGCAGGCCACCGGCTGGACGGCCAGCTCGACCGCCGGCTGGCTCTCGGGCCGGGAGCGGGCCAGCAGGGGCAGTGCCAGGAGACGTCCCAGGCTCGACAGCCCGAAGAGCCACAAGTACCCGCCATAGCTGGTTCCGCAGGTAAACAGGATCAACCCGCCCACCAGCGAGCCGGCCACCCACGCCGTGCTGTAGAGCAGGTTGTAGGCCGTCAGCACGCTGGTGCGTTCCTCTTCCGCGATGGACTCGAAGAACAGCAGAAAGAACGCCAGCTCATACGCGGCCCACATGACGCCACTGACGACCTGCAGCAGCAGCAGGTAGGTGAGATTCTGGGACAGGATCCAGCCGGCGCTGATCGGCATGATGCCGATGCCGCCGATCCACAGCAGCCGCCGCGCGCCGACGCGTTGGGAGAGCCGTCCCCACAGGGGCAGCGTGATCACCTTGGCCAGGTAGGCGATGGAAATGAGCGCCACGTACGCCGCGTACGAGAAGTGCAGTTTCTCCAGCATGAACGGCGCGAAGTAGGGGCCGGACATCTGCACGGCCGCCTGCACCACGACCAGATAGACGACCAGCTGCCCACCGCTGCACGCCGCCATATGCTGCCGCATCTGCCGCCACGGGATCGCCCGCATCTTCGCCGGAATCGGCGTCGGCTCGCTGTGCCGCGTGAGCATCCACACGGAGGCCAGCCGGCAGAGCGCCGCGACGGCGAACAGAGCGGCAAACGCGCTGAGGACGCGACCGTTGGCGGAAGTCCACTGCAGCGCGATGCCGCCCAGCAGAAAGCCCAGGAAGATCGCTCCCTGTGAGGCACGCGTGCGGGAGGCGAAGAAACCCGCCCGCAGCGTGCGCGGCACGAGCGTCCCGATCCAGGTGTTCCAGGCCGGACCCGTGCTGAGGCCAGCTGCCCAGTAGACGCCCACGATCCACAGCAGCGCCACCCCGCTCAGACGGCCCCAGCATGCTGCCAGGACCAGCGGCAGAAACGCCAACGCCTGGATCGTGGCACAGCACACGACCCACCGCTTGTGCGACCCACACCGGCGAATGGCCAGCGGCGAGACCGTCTGCATGATGCCGCCCGCCAGCAGGGGCAGGCTGGCCACCAGGCCCGCCATCAGCTCGCCCAGCCCGATGGCCAAGGCAAACGCCGGAAAATACGTCTCGCCCAGACCGACCATCGCGCCCCAGCCGGCTCCGTCCGCCAGGCTGGCACGCAAGTCGCGACGCAGAACCTGCGGACGGTCCTGCGCACGGCCAGCCGCCCGCAATGTGCCCCCGGGCATACCCGCCACGGGGTTGTGAATTGTCACGCTGGACACGAATCACTCCTGCCCGTCCCGGTGCGGACAGGTCAGCTATCATAGACTACGGCCCCGGGCCGTAGGTTCGCTGCAGGCTTTGCATCATGGGGCTCCTTCTACCGATTTCGCCGCAAATCGGTCAAGGCCGGAATTGTCAGTGGCGCTCGACACAGATCCCCTCGACCGGAACCTCGATCCCCGCCCGCTGCACGGCCGCCCGGGCAACTCGCAGCATGCCCAGGCAGCACGGCACATCCATGTGGACGACGGTGATGCTGCGCAAGTGAGCGATCTGGACGATCGCGGCCAGTTTGTGGACGTAGGCCTGTACGTCGTCCAGTTTGGGGCAGCCGACGGCGACCGGGCGACCGTCCAGGAAACGGGCATGGAAGTCCGCGCAGGCCACCGGCACGCAGTCGGCCACGAGCAACAGATCGGCGTCGCGCAGGAAGGGTGCCGTGGGCGGCAGGAGGTGCAGCTGGACAGGCCAGTTGGCCAGCCGCGACGGCGCCGGGGCGGCTGCGATGGCCGGCGATCGAGCTCCGCCCGCACAGGGGGCCGCGGGTGCCGTCGCGAACACCGGCAGCTGCCTGGGGGCGGTTCCCGGGCACTGCATCGGTGGAGCTGCAGGTGCCTGCTGGGGCGCCCGGTTCCGCTGGCCCGCGGCGAGATGCTCAGTGACCGCCTGGTGATCGAACGGTGCGGCCGCCCGTTGCACGATCGAAATCGCTCCGCGCGGGCAGTGCCCCAGGCAAGCCCCCAGCCCATCGCAATAGGAGTCCGAGACCACGCGCGCCTTGCCTCCGATGATCTGGATCGCGCCCTCTTCGCAGGCGGGAACACACAGGCCGCAGCCGTCGCATTTCGTCTCGTCGATTTCGATGATATCTCGCAGCATCATGGTCTGGGTCAATCCCTTCGGTGTCAGGGTGGAAGCCACCCGGTGTCGCAGTGCCGGCGGCGGTCAGCGCTGTGCGTCGTCGGGCGCTGGTGCCGCGTCCGCCGGTGCCTTGGAAGCCGGCCGTTCCGGTACCGGCTTGCGCTCCCGCAACAGGTGGTCGATGGCCAGCACGGGGTGGCGCAGCAGCATCTTGGGCCCGGCGTAACGCATCACCTTGCGCACCTCCTCCCGCATCGCGGGCCGGTAGCAGTGGATCGTGCACTTCGCGCAGACCGGCTTGTTCTCGCCCCACGGGCACTTGTTGAGTCGCGCCTGGGCGTACTCAAACAGCGCGGTGCAGTCGGGGCACAATTCGCCGCGGGTCTGGTGATGATCTTCACAGTAGATCGCAATCATCGCCCGGATCGTCTTTTCTTCGCGTTCCCGCGGCATCTGCATACACCTTCTGCACAGGGAGCCCCGCGCCGGGGCGGAGTGCCTGGCTGCCCACGCGGTATCCGCCACCTGCAGGGAAGTATTGGGCGCCGGCGTCCGCCGGTCCTTGACTCAGCTCAATTTTTGCGTTTGAATCCACAGCAGCAATGGCCCCCCCCGCGGTTTTGGTTTGGCAGGAACGCACTATGCACGGTACGCACGATCACCGGCCCGGCCCGTTTCACCGCCGCAGTTTCCTCGCCCGTTCGCTGCTGAGCGTGTCGGCAGTCGCCGCCGTCGGTGGTCCTGAAGAACGGTCCGTCCTGGCGGCGCTGCAAGAGGGTGCGCACGTCTCGCCGGAAGAACGAGCCAGTGCGGCGCGGGAGCCCATGCCGTGCGGCAAGATCGGCAAGGCGAGCATCAGCCGGCTGATGCTCGGGAGCAACCTGATCGGAGGCTTCGCGCACAGCCGCGACCTGCTGTACGTCTCCCAGCTGTTCCAGGAGTACAACACCGAGGCGAAGATCTTCGACACGTTTGAGTTGGCCGAGCAGACCGGCATCAACGCGATTCTCACCAATCCGACGACGCTCGATTTCGTACAGCGCTACAACCAGCAGCGCGGCGGCAAACTCCAGGCCGTCGTCTACGTGCGCGCGTACGAGGATGCGGCTGCGGCCAAGCAGGAAGTGGATACGGTGGTGGAGAAGGGGGCCTGCGCGATTTCCACGCATGGCGGAGAGACTGACAAACTCGTGCGGGACGGCCAGCTGGAACCGCTCGCCCGGACCATCGAACTGATCCACGGACACGGCTTGCCGGCGGGGCTGGGCGGACATTCCCTGGAGGTGCCCAAGGTGGCCGAGGCACAGCAGCTCGGCGCCGACTTCTACCACAAGACGTTCCACCACGACCGCTACTGGTCGGCCACACCCGCCGCGTCCCGCCAGGAATGGTGCTGGTACCAGCCCGTCTCGGGCGAGCACGGTGACTACCACGACAACATGTTCTGCCTCAATCCGCAGGAAACGGCCGACTTCATGGCCACCGTCCAGAAGCCCTGGATCGCGTTCAAAGTGCTGGCCGCCGGAGCGATCGATCCGGGCCAGGGCTTCTCGCACGCCTTTCGCCACGGCGCTGACTTCATCTGCTGCGGCATGTTCGACTTCCAGGTCTGCCAGGACGCGCTGCTGGTCAAAGACATCCTCCGCAAGCTGGACCGGCGCGCGCGACCTTGGATGGCGTGACCGGCGAGGGTGCGGTTGCCCAAGCGTGGTTCGCGCCGCGCGGCCTGCCCGCGGCCCGTTCGGCCCGGTGTCGACGGTGTGACCACCGGATCAACCGCGTGGCAGCCGGACCGGCAGGGCATGGATTCGCTGGCCGGTGACCTGGAAGACGGCGTTGGCGATGGCCGGCGCCACGGCGATGATCGGCGTCTCGCCGCCTCCCGCGCTGTCGAGGTCCGGGCGGTCCAGCAGGTGGATGTCCAGTTCCGGCACGTCGCGGAAACGCGGGACGCGATAGTCAGCGAAATGCGGATTGAGCACCTTCCCCGCTTCGAAACGCATTTCCTCACGCAGCGCCGGACCCAATCCCATAATCATGCAGCCCTGCACCTGGGCCCGCAGGTTGTCCGGGTTGACAATCGCACCGCACTCGAAGACCTCGCACATGTGGTGCACGGCAATGGCGCCCGCAGCGCGGTCGATGCCCACCTCGACACAGGTGGCCACGACCGAGTTCTTTTCCGTGCCGCAGGCCAGTCCGACCCCCACGTCCGCGTTCCGCCGGGCGTACTTCTCGCGCCAGCCGAACCGCTCAGCGACGTGCACGAGTACCGCGCGGATCCGGTCGTTGTCCAAGTGCGTCAGTCGGTACTCCAGCGGATCAGCGCCGGAGAGTTCGGCCAGCTCATCCACAAAGCACTCCCGCGCGAAGTTGTTGGCGACCGCCGCCAGCACGCGGTAGGAACCCTGGCGCAGCGGTGATTCGGACGGCACGTACCGACAGTCGGACTGCCCCACGCGGTACGGCGTGCCCAGTGCCGCCGGTCCGGAGTTGATGTTGACGAAGGACCACGCGGTGACGGCCCCCTGTGGATCCAGCGCGGCCGCGACGTCAATCACCGCGGCCGGACGGAAATAGGCCCAGGTAAACTCCTCCTCCCGCGTCCATTGCAGAGACACTGGGGCCCGCGCCGCCCGCGCCAGCCGCGCCGCTTCGATCGCGGCCTCGGCCGTGTGTTTGCCGCCGAACCCGCAGCCGAAGTCGGGCACTACCACGCGCACCTGGTGGTCGGCCAGGCCGAAGGTTTGGGCCAGCGCGCGATGGTATCCGAACGGGGCCTGGGTGCCGGTCCAGACCGTGAGACGGCCATCCTGCCACTCGGCCAGCGCCGTGCGCGTTTCCATCGGCGCGTGCTGGACGTACGGGACGTGAAAAGTCCGGCGATGCGTGCGGTGCGCGGACGCTGCGGCAGCGCCCAGCGGTTCGTCTGGCAACTCCTCCCGCGCATGCTGCCGCAGGTAGTCGAATACCGCCGCGCTCGATGGATGCGGCGCTTCCTGCCAGACAGCTGATTTTGCCAGCATGCGCAGCGCTGCCTCCGCACGGAACGTCGTGGGTGCGGCCACCCCCGCAAACTGGTCCTCATGCACCACAATGACGCCCTCCAACGCCTGGACGGCCGCCAGATCGAGCGACACCAGTCTCGCGCCGAAGCTGGGCGGTCGCAGGACCTTCCCACGCAAGGTGCCGGGCGGAGAGAGATCGGAGGGATACTGGTGCGCGCCTGTCACGTAGTCGCTCAGACCGGGACGCGGGTCGGGTCTCCCCATCACCCGCCACTGACTCACCGGAGTCAACGCGATCTCATCCCGCACCGGCCGATCGAACAGTTCCGCCAGGTCCGGTTGCGCCGCCAACGCAGCGTACGTCGCGGTGCGCTGGGTCGCAGGATGGACGATCTGGCCGTCCCGGACCTCGACGGTTGTGGGCGCCACACCCCAACGCCGGCAGGCCAGTTCCACCAGCAGTTCGCG
>DAISIS010000219.1:0-8934 GCA_036821925.1 Pirellulaceae bacterium | reverse complement strand
GCTGAAGTGGCTGCCTTGCAGCGGGAGTTGGAGCGCACGGGGCCGGTCGTGACGACGTGGCCAACTGAGAGTACAGACAATATGGAACTCACTTCATGAGCAAGTTGCGCGACGGGATCGCCCCTCGAGTGCTGCACGCGGATACGACACGCGATCGCCGCGTCCGTCTGGACGTGTCTGCCGCGCACGACGTCCAACCGGACGGGAAGTGCATGCTTCGGCCGGCCACGCAAACAGCAGGTCGATGTGCACGCTATTTCATGGTGAAGTCGGTCGTCGATCGAGTGGTCACGGCTGCCCTGACGATCGTGGCACTGCCGTTGATGGTCTGCATCGGGGTGGCCATTGCCGTCTCGGACGGCTGGCCGGTACTGTACCGCCAGACGCGTGTGGGCCGCCATGGGCGCGTGTTCCGGCTGTGGAAATTCCGCACGATGTGCCGGCACGCCGAGCGGGAGACGGGGGCCGTGTGGAGCACCGATGGTGATCCGCGCGTGACAGCACTGGGCCGCTGGCTGCGCTGCTCGCACCTCGATGAACTGCCTCAGTTCTTCAACGTGCTCCGGGGGGACATGAACCTGGTCGGCCCCCGCCCGGAGCGGCCGGAGTTTGTGCGCGAGTTGGTCGTGGAGCTGCCGCGCTACGCTCAACGGCTGGACGTGCGGCCCGGGATCACCGGCCTGGCGCAATTGAGGTTCGGCTACGATCAGTCGCTTGCAGACGTGAAGCGGAAATCGGTACTCGACGCCCGCTACGTGCGGACCGCCAGCCTGCGGCTGGACGCCCGCATTCTGTTGTTCACGATCCCGTACGTGGCCCGCCAGGTGTTTCGCAGGTGGCGGGCGGACCGGCGGACCCAGGGCGAACCCGGTGCGGCTGCGGCCGTCGTGGTGCCGACCCGCCGCGCGCCGCGTCGGGCCCGTCGCAGCACGCCGGGGCGGGTGCACGGTGGCAGGCCGCAGCTGGTGCTTGTGCCGGAAACGGCTGTCAGCTTCTGCACCGGCCACCCGGCTCCGGAACCGGGCCGGAAATCAGCACCAGCGGCCGAGTCAGTGCCCGCTTAGGAGCGCGAAATCCGGCGTGGCTCCCCCCTGCTCCGCCTGCCGGACCAGCTGGGCCATCTCGCGCGCCGTGACATAGAAGTAATCGAAACCCAGCGCGGCCGACAGGTCGCGCAGCGCGCCGTGCAGCTGCTGCATCGGTGGCCCCAGGAGCACTGCGGCATTGTCCTCCCGGGCGCCGTGCGTGTGCAGCTTGACGAACAGCCAGTCCTCCCGGCCGCGTACCGACACGCCAGCCCGCAGCCAGTCGGCCAGACGCTGCGCAGTGGGGGGCTGGGAGGCGGCCAGCGCACCGTTCTCCACACGCGGCCTCGTCCAGAGATGCCGCTGCGTGATGAGCAACGGACCCTGGATCAGCAGCAACCCGTCCGGCACCGGCGCGAGGCCGACGGCGGCGGCGATGCCCGTGTCATGCGACTTCGGGCGCTGCGGATCGTCCACGGCATAGTAGATGCTGTTGATTGTGCGCGTCTGCTCCGGACTGGGAGCTGCCGGCATGGTGAAGTCTGCATAGCACCCGGTCTCGCGCAGCACGGTCAGTTCATTGTTGACGCCGCACCAGCGTCCCTGCGGATGGGAGTTGTCGAGGGCCCAGTTGCCGTGGATAAACCCGTAGCGGATCCGCCCGGCCGGGTCGACGCTCAGCAGCCCGTGGCGGCGGTGCAGGACATCTGCAGCGGCGAGCAGGAACTCCCGCAGCCGCTCCGGATGGTCGTCGGCGTGATGCAGGTGGACCTCGATGTCTCCGTAGTGCTGCCGCACCAGCAGCGCAAGGCTGTCGATCAGTTCTGGACGGTAACGCTCCATCGGGAAGAAGAAGGTGTGTTGCGGCACGCGGCCCCGGGTGTCCCGGAACGGTTCGACGGTCGGTCCGTAGTCGCGCACCCAGCGTGCCACGCGTTCCCGCTGCTTGGCGAGCGGTGCGCCGGACACGTCGGGTTCGAAATGATCGGCCACACAGACAAACACATGGGTGGGGCGAGGCACACGCCGCCGACCGGCCAGGGCGGCGCGGATGAATGTGCCGGGGTCCAAGCCTCGCAGACGCAGCATATTATCGGTGATTCCAGCGTGAGACGTACAGCAGTGCCGGGGCAGCGGCGTGCAGAGCCGCCGGGATGGGCAGATTGTAGCACGCTCACAGGTTCCGCAGCACGGGGGCCGGCGTTTCATACGTCGGCCGCGGCGTCGGATTCCAGACGACGTTGTGTGGAGCGCACACCCAGCGGAAGAAGCCGACCAGGAGTGCCAGGTTCATTACCAGGAACGTGGCGGCGGCGTGTGCAATGCGCGCCAGTCGCCCGCTGCGGGGCGCCAGCAGTCCGAACAGAGCGAGCGCGTAGGCGGCCGCCTGACCGTGCAGTAACAGTCGATAGGGCCAGGCCGAAGCCAGCGCCAGGTTGGTGACCACCAACGCCACCAGCAGGAACGGACATGTCCAGCGCAGCAGCTTGTGAGCGCCAAACGCCAACGCCTGCTTGGCATGCCGCCACTGGAACAGCTCACCCAGGTGCGGCAGGCACTGAAATGCGCCAGCGCCGATGCGGGATCGGCGGCGGAACTCGCTGGCCAGCCCGCCCGTACTCAGGGCATAGGCGCAGGCAGAATCGTCAAACACGAAACCGCAGGCGTGCCGCAGATGTGTCAGCAGCGAAAAGACCAGATCGTCGTTGATCAGCGGGCACGCCGGCTCCTCGAACAGCTGCCGCCGCATCGCATAGATGGCCCCGCTCGCGCCCAACATGATTCCCAGCTGTGCCTCCGAGCGCCGCACCATCATCTCGCTGCGCCAGTAAAGCGACTCCCGAGGCTGACCCTCTTCGTCGACGATGGTCACCGTGCCGGCCACCAGGCCGATGCGGGGATCAGCAAAATGCCGGGCAAGCTGCCGCAGCGAACGGCGATCGAAACGGCTGGAAGCGTCGGTGAAAACCACCACCTCACTGCGCAACTGGCGGACGGCATCGGCTAGCGTGGTTGCCTTGCCACGCCGGCGCCGGAAGGCAATCGCCTGGACCTGCGCCGGATCGAACCGCTGGACTTCCGGCACCGTGGCGTCCGTGCTCCCGTCCGACGCCACCACGATGCGGAGCCGATCGCGGGGATAGTCGCAGGCGAGAATGTTCCGGATCCGCTGGCCGATGTGCTGCTGAGCATTATGCGCCGCAATCAGAACAGTCAACTCCGGCCAGTCGGCCGGAGCCAGGTCAGCAGGCGGCGGACCCGCACGCGGTCGGCGGCGGGCGAGGCAGTAGACCAGGAGCGGGTACCCGAGGTAGCTCAGGCACAACCCGGCGAAAGACGTCCAGAACAGGATGACGGTCGTCGTGTGCACTGTCAGTCTCCGATCGATTGCGCCGACTGTGCCCGTCAGGCCGGTTGTAGCGAGGGTACGCGTAGGCATCGACGTCGCCGCTCGGGCTGTGTCCACAGCGGCTCACGTCTTGTATCGACCGAGCCCCAGGTGGGCCGATCACGGGATCCACTTGGTTCGATCCAGATCGGCCGCGATGCGTTCGGGTCCTGACGACGCTGCGACTCCCGAAGGCCGGCGCCCGGTCAGGCCGTTCTCTGCCCCGCCGGAAACACCGGAGCGGAGATCCGGGCGGGATTGACTCCGCCTGGTGGTGTTTCAGACGCCAGTGGCGGACTGCCATCGAGCGGCACGAGCCGTGACAGCAGCCGCGTCAACGCCACGGCCGCGAAGATGAGCAGCAGCGGTTCGATCGTGGACCGGAAGCGAGCGGAGCCGTAGAACACGAGGCCGGACAGCAGCGTCCCCGCGATGGCTGTCAGCACAATGATGATCGCCTGCGTGTCGCGGCCCGGCGTGCGGATGGCCAGCCAGAGTCCACCGAGCATGAAGGGGATTGCGGCGCCGTAGGACAGCCCCACGATCAGGTTGAATGCGTGGTTGGGCGTCTTGCCGACCGGAGTCCAGAACTCCCGGAACTTGTACCAGGTGAGCCGCGGCAGGTCGGCCAGGTGCACACGCACGAACTGCTTGCCGAACGCCCACTCCAGACGATCCCGATCCACCTCGTGCACCAGCGACCGGACAGCGTCCTTCTGGGGCCCCAGCCGCTCCGTTGACACCCACTGTCCGCGATACCGCGGATCATCGAGCACGATCTGGTTGTTGCTGCCCCAGAAGGTCGAACCACCATTCGAGGTGAACGGCAGCCAGCGGTCGTGCACCTGGTAGTTGCGGACGGCCCACGGAACGACGGGCACTAGCAGTGCCAGGCAGAAGGCCGCGACGTGCCGCGCCGCAAGAGCCGGCTGGCGGCGGTCAATCCCCAGCACGGCGACAGCGAAGAGCGGGCCGAAGTAGAAGGCGACCGGGCGCGTGAGAGCGGCCAACCCCAGCGCTGTCCCGCTCCACGCGAAGCTGGCGGTCGAACTGCGCCGCACGCCACGCACACACAGCCAGACCGACGCAGTCAGCAGGAGCGTGTACAATGGCTCGCTGGCAAAGTGCAGGGCATAGTACAGGACATTGGGATAGCCGGCGACCAGCGCCGCACTGGCAAGGCCGATCGATGGCGTTGTCATCTCGCGGGCGAGCATGTACACGGCCAGGCAGAGCAGCGCGCCGACGGAGCACTGGAACAGCCGAGCAGCCCGGAAGTCGTCTGCGCCAGTCACGGCGTAGACGGCTGCCAGGGCAAAGGGAAAACCCGGCGCGCGGAAGGATGTGGGATGCCCGGCTCGGATGGAGAACTCCCCATGGCGCACCAGATTGGCCGCGATGGCGTTGAACTCCACGCCGTCGGCGCCGAAGCTCTCGCGGCTGGGGCCCGCTGGCAGACCTTCGAACATGACCGTGGCCACCAGACGCAGGCCGAACGCGATGGCAAAGATCCCGGTCAGGAACCAGCAGCTGTGTGCGGAACGAGTCATGATGTCATCCCGGTGGCAACCGGTCGCTGACGTTCGGGTACGGGACAACGCTGCCGGATGGCGGAACACCCGGCGGGTCACTACGGGGCACGCCCGGCCGGTTGTTTCACGCAACACTCCAGCAGCTGGGCCAATTCTTCCGTCAGGCTCGATCGGGAGTAACGCGACAGACGCGCCGGCAGCGACGCCGCATCGCAGGTCGTGCGCGGAGGGCTGTGCGGATCGCGCGCGCCGTCAAGCTGGGTGGTCAGCCAGCGGGTGAGCGGTTCGATTTCGGCAGGGTGGAAGCTGGCGGCCTGGCCGTGGTCGCGCAGCAGGTCCCGGGCTTCCCCTTCCGGACCGACAGCCAGGATGCGTTTCCCCAACGCCAGGTATTCGAAGAGCTTGGCCGGCACGACACGCTCCGCGCCGGGCTGGTCGCCCAGCAGCAGCAGCAGCACGTCGGCGGACGCGGCGAGTGCCAGCGATTGGCGGTGGGGCAGGTAGCCGCAGCGCTCGACGCGGATCGCCGTGCCGCGGAGCCCGTCCAGGATGGCGTCCTGCTGGGGAGTGCGGCGTCCTGCGACCACCAGCTCCAGTTCTGCAGCGCATGGCGGTGCAGCCTGCGCGATTCCCTGCAAGGCCCGCACCAGCGGTGCGATGCTGGTCAGATTCCAGAGCGTGCCGGTGTAGACGATGCGCAGCCGGGAACGCACTTGCGGGCCGCACTCCAGGCCGCTCAAGTCGTCCGGATCGAAGCCGTTGTAGATGCAGGACGCAGTCGCCGCGCTACCCGTTTCACGGCAGAGACGCGTTAATTCAGCAGCGCTGGCGCGCGTGGTGGCGACCACGGCATCGGCGGTCCGGAGCACCTTCTGCAACATAGCGCGCTGCCAGCGATGGGCGAGACCGCTGAGCTGGTAGTTCTCCAGGTGCCGGGCAACCAGCATCCACTCGTCGCGGAAGTCGAGGATCAAGGGGACGCCGAAGCGCCGCTGCAGCTGGCGCCCCAGCAGAAACGACGAGAACGGCGGGCCCGTCACCAGAATCGCATCGTGTGGTTGTACCTGAAGGACTCCGGCCGCCGCACGAAACGCAGACGGATTCCAGAGAATCTGCGGATCGGGTTGCAGCAGCTGTGCGGCGAGCCGCCGCACCAGGCCGCGTATTGTCGTGCGGCCGCCGACACCGTCCTGGGCCAGGTGCTTCTTCACGCGGTATCGCGGCTCCCACGTGCGGGCACGCACGAGCGGGAGACGGGGGTCCAACTCCCGGGCGAGATCGTCATCGTGGACGGGGACCGACGGATTCGCGACCGTCAGGACTGTGGGGCACCATCCGCACCGCGGCAGGTACTTGGCGAACTTCGCTGCACGCTGGACGCCGCCACCGCCCGCCGGCGGGAACGCGTAGCTGATGAACAGCACGCGGCGGGGGGCATCCCCTGGTCCGCCCGTCCGTCGCGCCGGCGCAGGGAGCCGGCCCGGCAGAGCCGGCACGCAGCTTGCCGTCCACGGATCGCTTGACAAGGTGTCGTGAGTCTCCATCAGCGAAGCGGCTCCTAGACCATCGGGGTGCCGGCTGTGGCACGCTGTGCGGTGGTGAAACCGAGGGGCGACCGCACGGTCACCGCCCGGCCGCGCGGGAGGCGTGCCAACACCAGGTCGAACTGGTCGGCCATGCCCGGCAGATCCGTGGGGACGAACGTCCTGTCAGCGGCGAGTTCGGTGCGCATGCTGCGGATGACCGTCTCGGCCAGCGCGTTTGCATCACCGGCCGGCACGAGTTGATCGATTCCTGGTGAGGCGATTTCGGCGATTCCGCCGACGTCCGTGGCCACAAACGGAATTCCGCACGCGATCGATTCCAGCAGCACGTTGGGAATGCCCTCGCTGCAGCTGGTGAGTACAGTGCGGTCCGCGGCGCAGAAATGCAGCGCCAGCTGGCGCTGTGTCAGGTCTCCCACCAAGACCACGGTGTCATGCAGGCCCAGTTGGTGGCGGAGCTGCAGCAGACGCCGCCGCAAGGGCCCGGCACCGGCCATGATGACACGCAGGGCGGGGCCCCATTCACGCTTCCAACGCACGGCCGCATGCAGGAGCAGCGCAGGATCCTTGACCGGCTCGAATCGCCCGGCCCAGAGCAGGATGACCGCGTCGCGTGGCAGGCCACACGCGCGCCGTGACTCGTCCTGGCCGACCGGGCAGAAACATTCCCGCTGCACGCCACGATAGACGACATCGACTTTGTCGCCCGGTATCCCCAGGCGACAGGCCTGCGTTGCCAGCTCGCGGCTGAAGACGACCAGCCGATCGGCACGCCCGAGCACGCGTGCTATTGCCCGACACCGGCGGCGCTCGCGAGTCAGTACTCTGATGTCGGTGCCGCCCGACATCACGACGGCCGGCACACCATAGCGCTGGGCAACGCTGACCGCCGCGGCGCCGTCCGGATGCAGCCAGTAACCCATGACGATGTCGGGTGTGAACTCCCGCTCCAAACTGCGGAGTGCCGGCTGAATCGACCACCAGTAGAAATGGTGGTGGTACGGGCGCAGGATCTTCGGCGGATAGTAATAAGCAGGATACTGGATGGGCGTGTGGTCCGCGGGCTGGGCGGTGCCAGGCGCAGACTGTGTCCACGGGATCTGGGCAATGACGCGCACGTCGTGCCGGGCGCTGAGCGCGGCCACCAGCGCGCCATTGAACGCGCCTTGCCGGGGGCGGGCCGGTGTGGGATACGTTGTGGTGATCAGTAATATCTTCATCGCTTGTTGCTCACGGCTGCCGGCACGCACACCGCGATACGATCCAGTGGCAATCGGTGCGCGACTGGCCGGCGCGCGGCCGTCGGACATTTTCGGCCTGAGTTGTTCCTCCTTTAGCCAGCGCACCGGGGATGGGGAGCGGGGTGAGGGGTGTGTCCCACGACAATATGCATCTTGCCCGCCGCGGTCAGCGGAATGGCGTCCACCTCGCGGATCAGCAGGCGGGTGGCGCTCCCGACCGCGCGCTGGACAGTGCTGCGGAGCGACTCGCGCGCCGCGTGACCCCAGCGGTCGTCCACCACGACGCGCAGCTCCACCAGGTCGCGCGCGGATTGGACTACCTGGAACTGACGCACGCTGGTGTAATCCTTCAGCAGATGCGGGAAGAACGCGCCGGGCAGGCGGCGGCCGTCCGCGGTGACCAGGATGTCCAGCTGGCGTCCGGCAACCTGTCTCAACAGGGGCAGTCCGCGACCGCAGGGGCATGCCGCGAAGCCGGCCACCGCGCGGTCGCCGATCGCATAGCGCACAAAGGGCATGGCGATGTTGTACAGATCCGTGATCACCACGTCCCCCTCCTGCCCGGGCGATGCTGGTCTGCCCTCCTCATCCAGCACCTCGACCAGCAGGTTCTCCATCGTCAGGTGCAGCCCGGTATGACGTTCGCATTCGGCTCCAATGAGTGTGAACTCGCGGGAGCCATAGGTCTCGAAGACCGGTGCGGCGAAGACACGTTCGATCACCTGACGCTGGAAGTCGTGGAGTCGTTCGGAGCCGACGATCAGCGCCCGGGGGCGGTAGGCACGCAGGCCGCGTTCTTCAATGGCGCGTGCGAAGAGGTACAGCGGATTCGCGTAAGCCACCACCACGTCAGGCTGGAAACGATGGAGGCGCGCCAGGAACCGGGGGATGGCCGCATCGCTCAGTTCGAAGACGTTCAACACGTCGCGGCGGTACAGGTACCGGGCATACAGATGCTCCTTCCAGCGGCGCAGATGCGAGGACGCGCCCAGGGTGACGGCGCCCACGCTTTTCATCGTGGCGGACAAGGACTCCCTGGTGCGTCCGGAGCGGGCCGAGGTCCTGGCCGCCCTGTGGAAGGGGGAAAAGGAGTACCGGGTCCTGCCCGGCGGGCACAACGGCGTGATCGAAGGGGAACTGTACTGGCCGACGATTTCGGGATTCCTGAACAGGGAGGTCCGCTAGGGCCGCGTCCCTGAAGAA
>DAISIS010000218.1:7278-8935 GCA_036821925.1 Pirellulaceae bacterium | reverse complement strand
CGTCCACCGCCTATCCGGTCGCCGACGCGCCGGGCACGCCGGTGGCGCCGCCGCCAGTCGAATCCGAGTATCCGTCGCTGACGGTGGAGCCGCCCGCCCCTGCGGTCGCGGCCGGCGCCGCGCCGGCCGGCGCACCGGCAGCTTCCCCGCCTGCTCCGCCGACAGCTCCCTCCGCTCAGCCCGGCCAGAACCTGCCGCCGCAAGTGAGCGACCCGCGGCTGCAGCAGAATCCTTTCTTCCACGAAAACGTGGTGGCGCAGCCGGCGGGCGCGGCGCCGCCAGCTGGCACTCCGCAGGACGGTGTGCGCGCCTATGAGCGTGCGCGGAAGATCGCCCAGTCGCAGATCGAGGCCGGCAAATACCACGACGCCCTGGCCACGCTGTCGGTGTTTTACCGGAGCCCCGACCTGACGCCCAACGAACACCGGGAACTGCTCGACCTGCTCGACCCGCTCGCCGGACGCGTTGTCTACTCGCGCGAACACCTCCTGGAACCGCCCTACATCGTGCGCCGCAACGAAACGCTGGCCAACATCGCCCAGCAGTACAACGTGCCGATGGAACTGCTGCAGAAGATCAACGGGGTGGACACGCCGGAGGTGCTGGTGCCAGGCACGGAACTCAAGGTCGTCACCGGGCCGTTCCGCGCCGAAGTGAATCTCCAGGGCCAGGAGCTGACGCTGTTCCTCAACGAACTCTATGCCGGTCGGTTCCCGATCACCATCGGTCAGGACCCGGCACCGATCATGGGTGACTTCCAGATCCGCGAGAAACGCGCAGACCGCGACTACTTCTCGATGGCGGGGCAGAAGATCCCGGCCGGAAACCCGGCCAATCCGTTCGGCAACGTGTGGCTCGACCTGGGCCGCGAGGTCTGCATTCATGGCAGCCCCGCCGCCGGCGTCGATCCCCACCGCGGCTGCATCAGCCTCAGCCCGCAGGATGCGGATGATGTGTACGGCATCTTGTCGATCGGTTCCACGGTTCGTATCCTGCGCTGACGGACAAGAAGCCGCAGGCCCGGGAGAGCTGTTGCCGTGTACGACCGAGATGCCTTGATCGCACTGATCCGTGACCGGGCCCTGAAGCTGGGGAAGTTCACCTTGGCCTCGGGCAAAGAGGCGACGTATTACCTCGACTGCCGGCAAGTCACGCTCGATGGCCGTGGCGCCAACCTGATCGGTGAAGGAATCCTCGAGCTGTTGGGCTCCGACCTGCCGGATGCCGTGGGAGGCATGGCGATCGGCGCCGACCCGATCACCGCCGCCGTCGTGACGCTGGCCGGCCAGCGCGGGCTCCCCCTCCAGGGATTCATGGTTCGCAAAGAGCCCAAGGCCCACGGCCGGGGACGGGATGTCGAAGGTCCCGTGGCACCGGGCCAGCGCGTGGTCATCGTGGAGGATGTCGTGACCACCGGCGGCAGCTCGCTCCAGGCGATCGAACGCGCCGAAGCGTTCGGACTCACCGTCCAGCGCGTCATCGCCATTGTCGACCGGCTGGAAGGGGGACGCGCCGCGTTTGAACAGCGCGGCTACCCGCTGCAGACACTGCTGACCATTCGCGATTTCGGCCTCGAGCCGCCTCCGGCCGGCTAGGCGGCCGCCTGGTCCGAGACTGGGCCGGCAGAGACTGGGCCGGCAGAGACTGGGCCGGCAGA
>DAISIS010000218.1:0-7178 GCA_036821925.1 Pirellulaceae bacterium | reverse complement strand
CCTGGTCCGAGACTGGGCCGGCAGAGACTGGGCCGGCAGAGACTGGGCCGGCAGACGCCCAGATGATTCGGCCTCCCACAGGCTGGCAGCCTGTCCCACGCAACCCGGTGTGCGATCGAGATGGAAACGTCCCTGCATCGACAGCTCAAACAGCAGTATGCGTGCGGCACGGCAACTCAGGAGGTCAAGGTCGGTGCGTTCCGCATCGATGTCGTCAACCCGGATTGCCTGGTCGAAATCCAGCACGGTTCGCTGTCGGCCATTCGCGATAAGACGGCCCGTCTGCTGGCGGACCACCGCGTGCTGATCGTCAAACCCATCATCGCGCGCAAACGCATCGTGCAGCTGGCGCGACGCGGCGGACCCGTCGTGTCCGAACGGTGGAGTCCCAAACGCGGTTCACCACTCGATCTGTTTGACGAACTGGTGCACTTCACCCGCGTCTTCCCCCACGCCAACCTCACGCTCGAAGTCCTGCTGGTGGAGGTCGAGGAGCGGCGGTTTCCAGGACACGGCCGCAAACGGCGGTGGCGCGCCAACGACCGGCAGGTGGAAGATGTGCGCCTGGTCCACGCCGGTGACCTGTACCGCTTCACGACCGCCCGCGATCTGCTGCAGATTCTGCCGCGCCGGCTGCCCCAGCCATTTCACACTGGACACCTGGCCCAACAGCTCAACGTCCACCGCTCGGTGGCCCAGCGGATCGCCTACTGCATCCGCCAGACGGGCGCAGTGCTGGAAGTGGGCAAACAGGGCAACACCAGACTCTACCGGCTGGCCCCGGCCGCCTGACGCCGCCCGCCCGGCTGGCCCCCCTACGCGTTCGCCTTGGCACGCGACTCCCGCAGCCCGCGGCTGAGAATGTCCCGCAGCAGCGGCGAGTAGTCCTCGAACTTCGTCTGGTCCGGAGGACCACTGGCGTACTGGAAGATGGCGTCGCGTGGCTTCTTGCCCAGTGAAATCAGAGTCGAACTCACCGTCCCCCGCGTCTTGTTCCGCACGACCATGCTCGGCCGACCCGGAGGCGACGGAGCGCGGGCAAATACCTTGCTGGCCACCGCCAGGAACTTGACCGGCGAATCGAGCGTCTGCAGGGTCAACAGACGCTGCGCCATCTTGACGCGCTCGTCACGCGGATCGTTCACGTCGCCGTTGGAGACAATGCTCAACCCGTCCTCCAACTGCACGACCTCAGCTTCGTCACATCCATGCACTACCCAGCCACTCTCGGCGTCCGCGATCACATAGTTGACACCGTCGTACTTGCCGGTCGACAATTCCTCCAACGCCATGTCCACCGCCTGCCGCGCTGACCCGGCGCGCAGAAGGTCTCGACACAATGCCCCGCGCGACCGCGGCCCCAACGGAGGAATCGCCCGCAGGCGATTGCACGCCGCCACGAACAGCCCGTGCTGATTGACCCCCAGCCAGGTGCCACCCGCCTGCTGATCAATCCCGCACAAGACACGTGGCTTCCCCGATTGAATCGTCGGTGGCTGGCTCAATCGGTCGTATTGCTCTTCGCGATTGGCGGCCACTAAAATGGGGGACTCGGGAACAAGTCGATACTGAATAGCCAACAGGCACATGGCAAGCCATCAGGTCCGATAAGAGGAAACGTGGAGGTAGGCGCAGGTGGCCAATTTACGCTTGGCCGGTGTGCCGCTTATCCCGCTTAATGTATTCATTCCATCTCAGCTCGTACACCCCTACGCGGGGGTGAATGGTACGTTTTTTCTCCGCACCACAGCTTGTCTACGGCAGGCGCATCGGTGAAGTTCAGGAGACTTCTGTAAGTCGTTGGTCAGCAATAGGAAACACCAGCCATGCCACACGTAACTCAATCGCCGGTACGCATTGCCATTATTGGTGCGGGTGCTGTGAGCGACTACCACCACGTGCCAGGAATTCGGTTGGATCCGCGGGCCGAGCTGGTGGCGGCGTGTGACAGCAGTGTGGCGCTGCTTGAGCAGCGCAAGCGGGACTGGTCGATCGACCGGGTCACGACGGACTACGAGCAGTTGTGCGCGGATCCGCAGATTGACGCGGTGATCATCGCCACACCCAACAACCTGCATCTCCCGATGGCGCTGGCGGCGGCAGCGCACGGCAAGCATGTGATGTGTGAGAAGCCGTTGGGGTTGAATGCGGCGGAAGTGCGTCAGATGTACTGCGCGGCGCGCGATGCGGACGTCGTGCACATGACGGCCTTCACGTATCGATTTGCGCCGTCGATGCGTTATATGAAGCATCTGCTGCACACCGGCGCGCTCGGCACACCGCGGCACTTCCGCAGCCAGCGGTTTCTGGATCTGCCGGAGACGAGCTGGGGGTGGCGGCAGTATCGCAACCAGGCCGGGGCGGGGGACCTGTACGACATGACCATCCATCGCATCGATTTCGCCCTCGATCTGATGGGGCCCCTGCAGCGCATCTGTGGCGCTGTGGCGCGGTTCGCGCCGCGCACGACGACGGCTGACGGGCAGCCGTGCGCCCCATCGGAAGTGGATGACTGGTCGGGCATGATTGGCGAGTTCGCGTCTGGTGCGGTCGGCGTGTGGGAAGGTACGACGCTGGCCAAAGGATACGGGCTCAAGGGCTTTGGCCACGAATGGGCTGAGATTAACGGTTCGGAAGGTTCGGCCGTCTATCGGCTGCACGAGCCGAACACGCTGCTGCTGGGGAAGACCGGTCAGGATCTGGCTCCGGTCTTCGTGCCCGACGAGTTTCTGAGTCCGGCGGGGAGCCCGCGCGATCCGCAGGTCGGGGTGCCGGCGACGGTTTTCCGGTATGATCTGGTGTGGGAGTTTGTATCGGCGATTACGCAGGGGCGCGCCGCGGTGCCCAGCTTCTACGATGGTCTGCGCGCTCAGATCGTAGCGGACGCCGTGCTCGAATCGCAGTCGCAGCGGACATGGGTGGCGATCGCGGACGAACCGCGCTAACGCCGCTGTCTGCGACGGGGCCGAGGGGCCCCGCGCCACACTCTTGGCGGGCCTGGGATGACGCTGAACTCATGCTATAGTAGATGGCTTGCAGGTGGATCGAGCTCTAGCGTCTGGAGAGACCATGTCCTCAAGTGCTTCCGAAGAGACGGCGACAACACGTGTAGCGGACGAACTCGTGGCGGGTACCCTGGCAGCCGAGGCCGTGGAGACGACCGAGCCGCTGGTGCGCGTTGCCCGCCGCAGCCCGCTAGCATCGCTCCTGGGGGTGCAGATTCTCGGCGCCGGGGCCTACCTGCCCGAGCAGATCGTGGGCAACGAGGATCTGGTGCACCTGGGGTGCGACGCCGACTGGATTGTTCAGCGGACGGGGATCCGTGCGCGCCGGCACGCGGCGCCCGACCAGGCGACGAGCGATCTGGCGTATGAAGCGGCGGTGCGTTGTTTGGACAATGCCGAGGTGGCGGCGCGGGACGTCGATCTGATTCTCGTGGCCACGGTGACCCCCGACACGTGGATGCCGTCGTCGGCCTGCACGGTGCAGCGTCGGCTGGGAGCCGTGGCGCCGGCGATGGACATCAACGCGGCCTGTTCCGGCTTCCTGTATGCGCTGGTGACGGGCATGCAGTTCATCAAGACGGGTTGCAGTCGGCGCGCGCTGGTGATCGGCAGCGATGTGATGTCGCGGATCGTCAATCCGGCTGACAAGAAGACGTATCCGTTGTTTGGGGATGGGGCGGGGGCCGTGTTGCTGGGTGCGGGGCGCGACGATCGCGGTCTGGTGGCTTACACGCTCGGCTCCGAAGGGGACGGGGGCGCATTGTTGTCAGTGCCGGGGGGTGGTTCGCGTGAGCGGCTGACCGCCGACGCGCTGTCGGCCGGCCGGCAATACATGCGGATGGACGGCCGCAGCGTGTTCAAGTGGGCGGTCCGCACGGTGGTGGAGGTTGCCCGGGACGTCGTGAAGCATGCGGAACTGGAAATGGACGAGATCGACCTGGTGGTGATGCACCAGGCGAATCAGCGGATTATCGACGCGGCGGCCGACGGTCTGGGGCTGAGTCGCGACCGGGTGCTGGTCAACCTCGATCGTTACGGCAACACGACGGGGGCCAGCGTTCCGATCGCGCTCTCTGAAGCGCTGGCCGCGGGCCGGCTGTGGCGCGGCGCGCACGTGCTGCTGCTCGGCTTCGGTGCCGGTCTGACGTGGGGCGCCGGCGTGATGAGGTACTGATGAGCAAGACGCAGCGACTGCCGAAGCGCGAGGCGGTGCGCCCCGCCGACACGTGGGATCTGACGGGTCTGTTCGAGGATGATGCGGCCTGGGAAGCCGCCCTGGGTCGGCTGGAGCGGCGCATCGAGGGCTACGCGCGGTTCCGCGGCCGGCTGGGTGAGAGCCCGGCGCTGCTGGCCAAGTGCCTTGCCTTCGACAGTCGCGTCGATCGGCTGGGTGAGCGGCTGGGGGTGTACGCCTTTCTGCGGACGGCCGAGGACCAGACGAACAGTGTGTATCAGCGCATGCTGGGGCGTTACCAGAGCGTCGCGACCCGCGTGTCGGAGGCGTCCAGCTTCATCCGGCCGGAACTCCTCGCGCTGCCGTCCGCCCGGCTCAAGCAGTTGACCTCCGAGGCGGTGATGAAGCCCTACCGGCTCCAGCTGCGGCGGCTGGTCCGTTTCAAGCCCCATACGCTGGGCCGGAAAGAGGAAGAGCTGCTGGCGATGCAGGGGGAGATGGCGCAGGCTGCCAGCCGGATCTTCCGCCAGCTGCACGACGCCGACCTGAAGTTCGGCTTCGTGATGAACGAACACGGCGAGAAGATCGAGCTGGGCAACGCGACCTTCATGCAGCTGCTGCATTCGCCCCGGCGGTCGGTGCGCCGCGGTGCCTTCTACCAGTACTATGCCCAGTTCGCTGCGCACGAGAACACGCTGGCGGCCACGCTCTACAGCGCCGTCCTCAAGGATGTCTACCACGCCCGCGTGCGGCGATATTCCAGTTCGCTCGAGGCGGCGCTGTTTCCCGACAGCGTGCCGCGCTCCGTCTACGACAACCTGATCGCAGCGGTCCGGCAGCACCTGCCCGACGTCCATCACTACTATGACGTGCGCCGCCGCAAGATGCGGCTGCGCGACATCCACCACTACGACACCTACGTGCCAATCCTCAGCGGACTCGAAACGCAACGCACCTGGGAGCAGGCGGTCCAGCTGGTGATCGCCGCACTCCAGCCGCTCGGCGCCGACTACTGCCGTATCCTGGAAGACGGCCTGCGGAACCGCTGGTGCGATCGGTATCCGAATCTGGGCAAGCAGAGCGGCGCATTCAGCTGCGGAGCGTACGATGCGGACCCGCACATCCTGATGAACTACAAGCCCGGCGTGCTCGACGACGTCTTCGTCCTCGCGCACGAAGCGGGACACGCCATGCACTCGTACCTCTCCGCGAAACGCCAGCCCTACATCTACTACGACTACACGATCTTCGTAGCGGAGGTGGCCAGCACGTTCAACGAACAGCTGCTCAGCGCCCACATGCTGGCCGCGGCCCAGGACCGCCAGCAGCTGGCCTACCTGGTCAACCGGGAAATCGACAGCATCCGCGCGACCATCGTCCGCCAGACGATGTTCGCCGAGTTCGAGAAGATCACACACGAACTGGTGGAACGCGGTGAACCGCTGACCGTCCAGGCACTCAAAGAAGTCTACCAGGGTCTGCTGGAGGCCTACTTCGGACCGGATTTCGTCATCGATCGTGAGCTGTCGTTGGAGTGCCTGCGCATCCCGCACTTCTACCGCGCCTTCTACGTCTACAAATACGCGACCGGTCTGTCGGCTGCCATCGCACTCTCGCAACGCGTGCTGCAGGGGGGAAAACAGGAACTGGGTGAGTACCTCGGTTTCCTGCAGGCCGGTTGCTCCCAGGATCCGCTCGACCTGCTGCGCGACGCCGGCGTGGACATGGCCAGTCCGGCACCCATCGACACGGCGCTGGACCACTTCACCCGCCTCGTCCAGCAACTGGATGAACTGATCTGAGCCGGCCGCCCCGGGCCGCGGCCGTGGCCAATTGCGGCCGTGGTGCGTCCAGGGCACAATGATCCCAGACGATCCCAGACCGGAATGATCCCAGACCCGAACGATCCCCGGCCACGACGATGTGGTCACCCGCCATGAGGAGTTGCCGCCATGACTGCTCGAATCCTCTCCCGCCGGCCGGGGCTGCTCGTGTGGACCCTGGTCGGAGCGCTGGCAGCCGGTGCCGGTGCGGCCCCCCAGACCGCCGCGCAGCTCACACCACTCACGACCCTGCCGGCGCCGCAGATCCTGCAGCAGGCCGAGCAGTACCCGAGCCCGATGTTTGCCGCCCAGCACATTCTGGACGATCGGGTGGATAGCGAGTACGCGTCCGCGGGCCAGGGGACCGAGACGTTCATCGATTTCGACTTCGGCCAGCCGGTCTCGATCGGGGCGTTCCGGCACGTCGATCGGCGGGACGTCGCGACGATCGACGCCGCGGAACTGGTCTTTGCCGACCAGCCGGACTTCCAGGCGGTGCTGGCCACCGAGACAATCGATCACGTGAACACGCCCGGCGGCACGACCGTGGCCGTATTCCGCGCGCCGCATGTGGCGCGCTACGTCCGGTGGAAGATCACGCAGCTCAGCGCGGAGGGGCACACGTGCGTCGGGGGGCGCGAGATCCGGTTCTACACCGCCGGTGATCCGGAACCGTTGCCAGCGCGCGCGACGCTCTCCGCCCGGTCGCTGCAGGCCCTGCTCCGCAGCGAACAGGGGCGCGTGCAACGCGTGGTTGTCACGATCGATCATCCGTACGCTGAGTCGCTCGATGTCGCGCTCCAGATCGGCCAGCTGGAGCCGGTCGCCACGACGGTGCAGTTCGGCGTGCAGACCGTGTCTGTCGACGTGCCGGCCGTCGCGCAGCCGCAGGATCTGCCCGTAGCGCTGCTGGTCGCCGGCAAACCGGTGGTGGAGCAGCTGTGTCCGATCGCACCGGTGCGCCATTGGGAGCTGCATTTCCTCCCCCATTCGCACGTCGACATCGGTTACACGCACGTGCAGACTGAGGTGGAACAGAAGCAGTGGGGATACCTGCGCGAGGCGCTGCAGATCGCCCGCCGCACTGCCGACTACCCGCCGGAAGCGCGCTTCAAATGGAACAGCGAGGTCCTCTGGGCGGTGGACAGTTTCCTGCAGCAGGCCAGTGACGAGGAG
>DAISIS010000217.1:0-8938 GCA_036821925.1 Pirellulaceae bacterium | reverse complement strand
CCGCCACCCGCACCTGGTCCTCGACGCCCGACACCGTGCCGAGCTCGCCTTCCACCGTGATGTCCCCCAGCCGATGACAGTGCTCGACCACCTCGCGCGTGACCCGCACATTCTCGTCGAAGTCCAGCTTCGAGCCGTCGAACATGATGTTCGTGTAGCCCAGGTCCGCGCAGCGCTGGGCGTACGCCGCATCGGTGCAATGATCCAGATGCAGGCAGGCCGGCACCGGCGCCGGCGCGGCCAGCGCCCGGAACGCGGCCACCAGCACCTCGGGACGCAGGAACTTCGTAGGGGTCACTGACGTCTGGACAATCACCGGCGCACGGCGCTCCACCGCCGCTTCAATCACCGCTTCCATCTGAATAATGTTCGTCACGTTGAACGCGCCGACCGCATAGGCGTGGACGGCAGCGTCCACCAACATCCCCTTGGCGGATACGACTGGCATAAGCGTGCTCCTGTGGTTCGTCACCAGAGCCTAATTTAGACGGCCGTAGGCGGTGATGCAATGACGAATGGCGAATGACGGAAGCACGAAGGAATGACGAATGGCTTGCGCGCGTCCGCTGTTGCACGGGTACGCGGGGCGTCGGAATGCTGTTTCCTGATAGATGCCGGGAATGCCGGGACAAGAGCACTGGCGGAGGCGGGGGCGTGTGGCGCACAATAGAGATAAACGAGACGCGGACCCTCGTCAGGACGGGGCGCGATCGTCCGCAGCAACGCGGTTCCGCCGGCACACTCCGACTCTGGTTCTGCAGGTATCCCATACGACACGCTTCCTCTCTCACACGGCGTTCAGCTGTCCCGAATTGTCTGCGGCGCTGGGCGTGCGGATGGGGGCGCGTGGTCGCAGGTATGATCGTGCTTGCCACAAGCCCAGCCGTTGCGCGCGACTACGGCTTCGACGGCACCATCTCGCGCGAGGTGCTGGACAACTACCTCTCGCGAGCTGTCACCTTCTCCGAGTTGCTGCACGGTGCCGGAAACCCGACCGACAATATCCGGTTCCTCGCCCACACGGGGACCAAATTCGTCGGCCGCGCCATCTACCGCTGGGGTGGCGAAGCGACGTTGCCAGCGTTGCTCGAACAGGCCAAACCGCTTGCACGGCGGGTCCACCAGGCCGACCCGGAAATCATCTTGCAGGCGGCCTGCTTCGAAGTTGTGACGACACAAGTCAACGACCTGCGAGTGCCGGCGTGGTTGTTGGGCGAGTTCCAATTGCCCGTGGAGGCCCGCAACTTCCGGTACGAGTCGATGATCTATCCGGACGGCCACCGGCGGGATCACTGGGGCCCCGGCTCGTCGGTCCCTGACATGAGCCAGCTGGAAACACGTCTGTGGTTTGTCTATCTGGCCGCCAGCTACATCGACGTGGGGGTCGAGGCAATTCACTTTGGGCAGGTGGAGATCATGGATGACCGCGATCCGGAGCACGTGCATTGGCGCGATGTCTTGCGCCGCGTGCGGGCTTATGCGGCGCACCACGCGCGCCGACACCTGGTGCTGTGCGATGCGCACGTCCCAAGTGGCGGACTGGTTCACGACGGGCAGCTGCTGTTCGACCTTCACTCCTTCCCGCTGCGGATCGAAGAAGTTCCCGACAAGCCGCTCGCCGGCCTGCTGCAGATGGGCTATCTGGACAGCTTGTTTGGCCGCAGCAAGGGGGGCATCACCCCTAGCGGCTGGTCGTGTGAGCACTTGCCCTTCCTGGTCGAACTGGACAACTTCGAACCGACGGGGCGCGAGGGACAGAACGTCGGTGGCCACTGGATCTGGGGCTACGACGAAATCTCGTGGTTCGCCCAGCTGCCGGAGGACGAGCGGAATCGCTGGCTGCAATACGCCTGGCACTGGGTGCGCGACCACGATCCCAACGGCTGGCTGCAGATGCCCGGCAGCCGCACGCTCGCGGCACCCGCCGGAGATCGCAACTGGTACTGGGCAAATACCCGCAGCGCCGCCGTGCCGACCGGTTTCAGCCAGGAGGAGACCATCCAGGAGATCTGGGCCGAGCACGGCCGGGAGCAATGAGAAGCGGAAAGGGAAGAGCGACCCCATGTTGCCAGCGCCCCATGTCTTGCGGCAGCGCCTGCCACGAACCGATAACCGGTCCAGAACGCATCGCATCGTTCTGCTCGCGATGTGGGCTGCCGCGAGTCTCGCCAGCGGTGTCGGGCAGGCCCGTGCTCAGATTCCGCCGGACGCCGCCTGGCTGACCCCCAGCGGAATTGCGGCAGCCGCGGGCCCGGCGTTCGGCACGGCCAATCCACACGCGCCGGACTACGATTCGCTCTACGGCGCCGCGCGGGCCATCGACGACGATCCCGCCACGTTCTGCTGCCTCCTGGATGACAGTCCCGCCGCTGCCCCCACGAATCCGCAGGCCATCCCGCCGGGCGGAACCGGGCCTGTTACCGGGCGGATCGTGTTTGATCTGGGCCACGCGATGCAGGTGGTGGGGGTGCGGCTGGTGGCGCGCGACAGCGGAGGGGTATACGGTCCAAAGGAAATCGAGCTGGCGGGTTTTTCGTGCCTGGAGTTGACTCCGGACCAGGCGCGGGCGGGCGACGCGGCATGCGCGGGACGCAGCAGCTGGGTAACGGGGCATCCGGTGCCACAGCTCGCGGACGGCGCGACGCACGACATCCCCCTCCCGCCGGTCACGACGCGCTATGTCGAACTCCGGGTCAATGACAGCTACGAGTGCGGCCCGGTGCATTACAACTTCCAGTTGGCCGAGTTCCGCGTGGCTGTTCAGTTGTCGGCGGCGGACAAGGAGCTGCTTGCCGCACGCGCGCGGCGCGGCCAGGTGGCTGAACTGCTCAAGCAGCTGGAGAGCCTGCGGCAGGGGATTGCGTTCCTGGAGTCCACATACGCCGGCGCCTACCCAGGCGCGGCGCTCCGGGCCGCCGCCGACGCGGTGCGGCGGCAGGTGGAGGACGCGGCACGCGAACCATGGCTCTCTGACGCGGCCCCGCTGGCCGGCGCGGTGGAGTCGCTGGAACGCCTCAAACGACGAGCGCTGGTGGTGGAAAACCCGCTGCTGGCGCCGGGTAAGATCCTGTTCGTCAAACGCACGACATACCGCACCGGCTGGTACTATGCCGAGTTCATGCAGGCGGGGCCGCCCGGGGGGAACCTCTGTGTCCTGGATCTGGACACCGGCAGCGTGACGGAGTTGTGTCCGCAGCTTGCGGGTGGGATTTTCGATCGATGCGATCTGTCGTTCGACGGACGCCGCATCGTGTTCGGCTACCGGCCGGCTCCGGAACGGGCGTTCCGCCTGTATGAGGTACAGGTTGATGGCAGCGGGCTGCGGCAGCTGACGCAGGACCCGCCCGATGAGGTGGCCCGGCTGATGTCGTACGGACTGGATCCGACGCGCAACGAGTTGGGGCCGTGGCGCGGACACACCGATGATTTCCATCCCTGCTACCTGCCTGACGGCGGGATCATCTTCGCGTCGTCACGATGCGAACGGGGCGTGCTGTGCGACGAAGCGGATAACCTGAGCGTCAACGTGCTGTACCGGATCGATCGCGACGGGGGCAACCTCACGCTGCTCTCGGGCAATGCGCTGAGCGAGTCGACACCGAGCCTGATGAACGATGGGCGGGTGTTGTATACGCGATGGGAGTACGTGTACAAAGGAGTGATTGCAGTGCAGGGCCTGTGGGCCATGCGTCCGGACGGCAGCGGGACGACCGAAGTGTACGGAAACGAACACGTGTATCCTCCGGTGCTGATCCACGCCCGCGCCGTGCCGGGCCGCAACGACTTGTTCGTCGCCACCTGCACGATGCATCATCCGTTTGCCGTGGGCCCGATCCTGCTGATCGACACGCGACGGGACATCCGCACCCATGCCCCGCTCACGAACCTCACCCCCGATACGGACGTCACCTACGAGGGCGCTGGCACGTTCCCGCACGGCGAGGCCTTCGTCCACTTGCGGCACGGGCGCTGGACGCGCGACAACTCCGGGCCGCTGTTCTGCGATCCGTGTCCCCTGTCCGACAAATTCTTCCTGGTGGCCTGCAATCCCGACAAAGCGTACGACCATCCGACGGCCTACGGCTTGTGGCTCATCGACACGTTCGGGAACCGTGTGCGGATCTACGACGATCCGCAGTTCTCCTGCTGGCAGCCGGTGCCGCTGCGGCCGCGGCCGGCTCCGCCTGTGGTGGCCGCGGTGGACGCCGCTGCCGACGCCTCGGCGGGCCCGGTGCCGGGCGACGTATCATCGCAGCCGCGCGGCGTGGGCGCGCAGGGGGCGACCGGGTCGTCGTCTGGTGAACAGGGGACGGTGGTGATGGCCGATGTGTACCGCGGCCTGAACGGGATCGAGCGTGGCGAGGTCAAGTACCTGCGGGTGCTGGAGCAGGTGCCACGTCCCTGGACTGCCAGACGATTCTGGCCTGACGATATTACCTGTGGCCAGCAAGCCGCCATCAGTCTCGGCGCGCACATCTTCGTCACGATCCTGCATGGTGTGGTCCCTGTGGCCGAGGATGGCTCAGCGCATTTCACCGTGCCGGCAGGACGCAGCGTCTACTTCCAGGCACTGGACGAAAACTACATGGAGCTCGAACGCATGCGCACGTTCGTGAACCTGCGGCCGGGCGAAGTGCGCGGGTGCATCGGCTGCCACCAGCCGCGCGGCGAGACGCCCCCGGACCACACCCCCGTGGCCCTGTTGCGGCCGGCGGAGCGGCCGCAGCCGCAGCCGGGCGATGCCACGGTCCCGCGCCCGCTGTACTATCCGACCGACGTGCAGCCAATTCTCGACCGGCATTGTATCGGCTGCCACGGCGGGCCCGACACGCGCGACACCGACCTCGTCCTGAGCGGCGAGCCGACGGCGTTCTTCAGCCGCTCGTACGAAGAGATCATGAGCCGGAAGCTGATCGCCTATGTCCAGGAATTCATCGGCTCGGATCCAGAAGCACAGAAGGGCAATGTGGCACCGCTGGGGCCGCGCATGCTCGGCTCGCACGCGAGCCGGCTCATCACGGTTCTGCGCCAGGGACACTACAATGTCACACTCTCCCGGGCGGAGTGGGTGCAACTGGTGACGTGGGTCGACGCGAACGGGCCGTTCTACGGCTCGTACTTCGGCCGCCGCAATTTGATCTACCAGCACCTGCCGGATTTCCGTCCGATCCCCACGCTGGAATCCGCCCTCGGGACAGCCTGCCAGCCGGCCGCACCGTGACGCGTCAAACGCGTGTACGCATCTCGGAGCTCCACCCGGAACGGAAGCGACCCGCGCCGTCAGGGCGTTTTTTCCCGGCGCTCCATCTACCCACGGGTCCATGCCTATCGCCTGTCGCGCACTTTCGCCTCCAACTCCCTGATCTCGGCCTGCACGTTGCCGAACCGGTCGGGCCAGGATTGTGACTGCAGCCTGGCGATCGTTTCCAGGGCCGCGTCCCATTGCTGCAGGTGGATCTGAGCGCCGGCCAGTCGCAGTAGTCCGGTGGGTTCGAGTCGGCGGATCTGGGCCACCTGCTGCCAGTGCTCGGCGGCATCTGGCCAGCGATCCTGTGCTTCGCGGATTTGGGCGAGCAGGGCGTGTCCTTCCGCCTCGTTGGGCAACAATTCGATGATCGATGTGTAAGCCCGTTCGGCGTTGGCGGTGCGGCCGAGGTCGCTGTACCGCTCGCCTAACTGCTTGCACAGCGTGATGTCGCGCGGGTTGGTTTCCAGGGCGGCGAGCATCTGGTCGATCGCCGCCTGGCGATCACCGAGGGCATCGTAGCATTCGATGAGTTGGGAGCTGGTTTCCAGATCGTTGGGCTGCAGTTGGATCGCCAGCTTGAACTGCGTGATCGCGCTGGCCCATTGCTGTTTCCGGGCAAATGCGCTGCCCAGCGCTTTGCGGACGATCGGCTTGTCGCTGCCGGTCTTCTCCGCTTCTTGATCCAGCGACTCGACGTACGGCCCGAGTTGTTCCGCCTCGTGCAGCACTTGTGTCAGGGCCTTGAATGCTTCTTGCCGTTGTGCCTGTTGCGGACCCCAGCTGACGATCGCTTCGCACGCGGCATCCACGGCTTCAGCGGTCTTGCCCAGGCCGGCATAGGCCCGCGCCAACTGGCCGCAGTATCCCGAGAGCACACCGTCGCCGATTCCCGCGTTGGGATGCGTCCGCTTGCACAGCGGGATCAGTTCCTGGTAGTAGTCGACCGCCTGCTCTAACAGGCCGCAATCCAGGCAGGCCGCACTCAGCGGCGCGATGGTAGCTTCATTCCACTGTTTCTTCTCGTGGAAATACGCGTCCGTCTGCTTCACCAGGGCCGATAATTCCGCACTGCGTGTCGTCTGGAAGTACGCGCGCATCAGGTAGACGCGGTAGTTCATGTTGTCCGGCCACTGCTCGACCATCTCCTGCAGCAACGGCACGGACTCGGCGTACCGGTCTTCGTGATGCAGCCACGTGACCAGCTTGTCCCGACCGTCTTCATCGAGTGTCCCGTCCTGGAGAGCCACCTGCAGCATCTCGATCCCGCGCGTGTAGTTTTCCAGCCCGACAGCTACGTACTCGGCGACGTACTTCACCGTGGGTGGCGAACTCTGGTACTGGGCGCGGACCGTTTCCGCCGTGCGGAGGAACGCGTCCCGCTGCGATTCCCAGAACAGACCGTCGTGGTGCTGCCAATAGATGTTCTGGTTGCGTTGTCGGCGTGTTTCCAGGTCGCGCCGCAACTCTTGTGTGACGATCGTCAGCAACGGCTGCTCGAGATCGCCGAGTGAGCCGACATTCTCGGCCCGTTCATCGATTTCCTTCCGCCACTGGCAGAGGCGCCAGGCATGCTCCTGCCAACCGTCCCGACGTTCGTAGGCAAACCAGCCTGGTTCCTGGCTGAACATGTGGATCACAAACGCCAGCCCGGCCCGTACGCCGGCCACGTCCTTGATGGTATCCGCGACCGTCCCCACGATCCGCTGGTACTCGTTGACCTGCCGTTTCAGCGCCTGTGGCAGCCGTTCGTGTGCGAAGGCGACGAGATCATGTCTCGCGGTGACGATGTGTCTGCTGTGCGCCGTGCGATAGACGCTCACCAGCCGATCGATACAGGTGCGGCAGTAGTTCTTGTCCTCGTGCTGCAGCTGGTTTATGAGCCGGTCCACCTGCGCCCTGTACAGAGCGACGCCCTTGCCGAGCGAGACTTCGCCGGCGTTGGCGAGCGCGTTCTCATAGACCTCTGCCAGCTGTTCCTGCAGCCAGATCGCCTGCTGTGCGTTGACCGGGTGTTGGATCTGTGTCAGCAAGAAACGTTCCGCCTGTACATGCAGTCCGCGCTGGTCGAGATAGAGAACATAGGTCCGGAGCACGTCGTGCGTATAGGCCGGCAGAACTCCGCCCTGCGCCGATGCGTGTTCCTGGAGCGTTGCCTCGAGCAGGTCGGTCGCATCCGTCTGGCGATCGTAACTCCAATACAGGCGGGCCAGGCTGAGGCCGATCTGCAGCCGATCGATCGTCCCGGCCGAAGATTGCTGGTGCAACGATTCGAGCTGCCGCGCCTGCTCTGCTGCCAGCGCGCTGTCCGAGATGCGACCCAAATGCGACAAATAATCGGCCATCAACCACGGTTCTCCTTCCGACCACTCCCGCTTGAACGCACGCTCGATGGCTTTCAGTGCGCGCTGAACATGCGGACCCGGCTGGTTGAGCAGTTCCGCTGCGCGTCGCTCGAGCATCAACTCCAGCAGGTCCAATGCCCGCTGGTCCACGGCAGACTTCGCGCGCTCGCGCACCTCCGGCAGGTGCGCCACCAGAGAATCCACCGTCGCCTCTTCACGGACTTCCGAAATGACGTTGCCCGCATTCTTGAGCCATGGATAGACCTTGCCGGCCGTTTGACCGACCACGGCGTCGGCCAGGCCGGTCAGGAGTCGGAAGTCGTGCGTGGCCCGATAGTAGCGGCGCAGCAGGTCCAGGTAGTTCGCCGGATCGCTGGATTTGGCGAACAGCGCGGCGAAGATCTGCAGCGTCTCGTCGTCCACCTTGTCGGGGATCGTCAGCGCGGGCTCGGGACCGCCGAACGGGTTCGAGACGTCGGGTTGGGTCATCAGCCGTTCCCAGCGATCGACCTGGCCGGTCAGTGCGTCGCGCAGCTGCGATTCCTCGGTGTGCTCGAAGCGGGCCTTGCGGGCCTGTTGGTATTCGTCGCGCTTGTCGAGCACCAGGTACCAATCGGCCAGTGCCTGCAGGTCCGGCGCTGCCAGTTGATCCTTGGCTCGCAGTATCTCGAAGGACGCGATCGCTTCCGCCACGTGGCCTTGCTCTGCGAGCAAATACGCCAGCGCGAGCTGCCAGGTGCCGGCCATCGCGTCCTGCGTCTGGAGCCATTCGCGCAAGGTCGCGGCGAGTTCGTCCGACCGGTCGAGTGCCACGAGCAGGCGGAACTTGTGTTGTTTCCAGGCGTCCGACGTGGCGTCCCCGGTAGCGATCCCCTGATCCAAGTAAGCCATCAGACGTGCGACCAGTTCGGGACTCGCGTCGCGCCGCGCGGCGAGGTTCGTGACGGTCACCAGGAACCGTTCCAGCACCTTCGCCTGCAACGCGTCGCCCAGGGCAGTACCGGTATCGACCTGCGGAGGTGCCGTGCCCAACGCTTCCCAACACCGCTCGGCCACTTCACCGAGATTCTCATTGAGCAGCACCTGCAGGTAGGTCCACTCCGCGTTCATCCAGGGTACGAGCAGTTCCGAAGCGCTCCGCATCCGCTCTTTGAGTCGCTCGGCATACTGCGTCCGAACCTGCTTCATGTTCTCCAGCTGCTTGTCGCGCAGCTCGGTGCGCGTCAGTTCCGCTTGGTTGGTGACCTGGGCCATCAGAGCCTGGAATCGCAACTGCACCATGGTATCGGTGAGTCGCAGGAGCGCCCCAACCTGCGGCGCCAACTTGTCGAACTCGTTGTCCGCATCC
>DAISIS010000216.1:0-8941 GCA_036821925.1 Pirellulaceae bacterium | reverse complement strand
CCGCGTGTCCCCCCGGATCCTCGTAGCGGGGCCCGACCAGGTCCCCTTCATAGTAGCCGCGGTGCGGACTGCCCGGGTCGTACTCCTTGAGCGGTGCGGTGTAGACTCCCAACACGATATAAATCCAGCCGTCCGGGCCCAGGACCAGGGCGTGCGCGGTCTGCTCCCCCATCTCCCCTTCGAAATTGAACAGCAGCTTCACCGATTCCAGCGTGCCATCGCGGTCTTGGTCCCCCAGGCAATACAGGCCGTGCCCTTCCGGTCCCACCGCCACGACGTACACGTCGCCATTGAGTGGCAGGATGCCCTGCACATTCTGCACCTGGTCGCAGTAGCTCCGCACTTCGTCCACAATCTCGTCGTGGTCCGTGTCCACCACCAGAAACAGCCCCGCGCCTTCCCGCGAGAGAATCACATGCCCGAACTCGTTGAATGCCATCGCCAGCACCGAACCTGTCTGCTCGGCGTCAATCACCCGCTCCACCGCAAAGTCCCGCGCAATGCGAAAGCGTTCCCCCCGGTGCACCTCGTCGCGCGCCGCGTCCTCCTCACGATCCCAGGGGGCCGTCTCCCCTAGCACGCCAAACGACTGAGCCGCATCCCACTGCGCATCGTCGTAGCTCGCGCGGTTCCAGGTCCCCTCAGGATGCAGACTGGTGCGCCACGTCTCGTCGCTCGAGTAGGCATCCCAGCCCGCGTCCCGCTCGCGCACAAACACGCGCGCAACGAGCGCCGCCGTGGAGCCACGCCGGTTGGTCACTTTCACCGCAATCGTGTTCCGCCCCGCCGTCACGTGGTCGGTGATGTTGTACTCGTCCAACTGCCGATACGATTCGCCCGCACCGACCTTCTGCCCGTTGACGAACAACTCGTACTCGTCGTCCGCCGCAATGGTCGCTTGCACCCGGATGGGCGCCTGCGCCGTGAATGTCTTGCGAAAATAACACTCACCGATCGGCACCTCGTTCTTGGTGTGGCCGGGCGACCAGATCCAGTGCGCCTCCCGCGCCTCTGCGACCGAGCCGGATTGAAACACCCCACCCACCACCAACATCGCCGCGGTCCACAGCTTCCACGGCACCCAGGTGGATCGTGCTGACTCGTTCGGGTCTCTCATGACATCCTCGTCCGTTGCAAGAGCAGCAACCTGTTGAGCATCCCTGCATCGACCGACCAGCGCGCGCAGACGCGCGGCCAATAGATGAGGCTCGAGATTAGACCGATTCCTGCGCCCGACGGCAAGAGAAGCTGGGCAAGACAGGAGCTCCAGAAGAGCGGGCGGGGGCGGCGTTCCGGCGGCCGACCCTGCGGAGCGTCAGTGGCCCGTCGTCTGCTGCTTGCGGCCTTCGTCTTCCAGCACCAGGACGCGGGTCACGTCGCAGACGTGCTGCGACAAGGTGCGGGCGTGGATCAGGTGCGGGATCTCGCAGCGGGTAGCGCGCGCCAGGCGCGGGCCCAGCCACGCATGCACGGCGGCACCGGACGCGGCGTACCGCCCTGAATAGACGATCGCGTCGACGCCCCCCAGGGCTGCGATGCCGGCGCCGCAGGCCCGCAGCACACAGTGCAGAAACAGGTCGCGCGCAAGCTGCAGCGACGCGTCGGTGCTGCCGAGTACTTCGGCGAGCGTCACGGCGCGCCCGAGCAGGCCGCGCAGCCCACTTTCGCTCGTCAGGATGCGGCTGGTCTCCTCCGGTCCCCAGTGAGTGTCGTGGGCCAGCTTGAGGACGACACTCGGATCCAGGTCGCCGCACGTCGTTTCCCCGGGCAACCCCTCGACCGGCGTATTGCCGCCGGTGACCATAACCGGTCGGCGGCCCTGGCAGGCGGCCAGCTCGGGGCGTGGTTCCAGGCACAGCGACAGGACGCGCGGCGCCGAGAGTCGCCGGTGGCGGGCCGCCGCGCGGCAGGCCGCTTCGTGAAACAGACCGTGGTAGCCGAATCTCCGGACCGCCTGGGATGCCATCAGCTCCGGATCCAGCCCATACCACTGCTCGCGCTGCGGGAGATTCACGAAGAACGCGGTTTCGAAGGCCAGCGCCACAGGCGCTGTGCGGTACGTGTCGCAGGCGGAGCGGGTCAGCTCCACGAGGCTCGGCACATGCAACGGCGCCTGCGGCGCCAGCGTTTCCAGTTCTGCCAGTACGTCGTCGCTGGCGAACACCGGTGTGGCGAAGCGGTCGCCGCCGTAGAGCGCGCGCACGCCAATGACGGTCGGTGGCGGCAGTTCGGCCCGGCGGAGCGTCTCGTTCACGCGGGCGAACACGTCCGGGGGAAACAGGTGCGTGCTGCGGTCGAACTGGTTGAGTGTCAGCCGCGACTCGACGGCGGGTTGGTCCGATCCCTCGGTGAACGCGGCAAAGGCCAGACTGCGGAGTGTGGGCTGGAGCGTCAGGATGTGCATTGGGCTTTGTAGGTGGAACGTGCAATGGAGATTTCTTCGTTCGTGGCAACGGCCCACACGCGGACACGGCTGTCCGCTGTGGCCACATCGGCCGGGAGTTGGTCCGCCCCGGTGTTTCGCTCGTGGTCGATGGCGATGCCGAACACGTCCATGCCCGAGCAGACGGCCTCGCGCACCTCGGGCACCGTTTCGCCGATCGTGTCGGTGAAGATGACAGCCTGGGCATCGCCCACCAGGGCCAGGTACGCGCCGAGGTATTTTTTCAGGCGCCACAAGTACACGTCGGCCGTGACGCGCGCCCGGCCGGACGCGGGATCCCTGGCCACCGCTTCCAGCGCATCGCGGATGTCGGCCGATGTGCCGGACAGGCCCAACACGCCGCTGCGGTTGTTGAGCCGCTTCTCGACGGCCACCTTGTCGCCCCGCGCTTCGGCCAGAAACCGCAGGGTGACGCCCGGGTCCAGATCGCCGCAGCGGGTGCTCATGATCAGCCCCTGCAGCGGCGAGTAGCCCATGGTGTTGTCGACCGACTGCCCGTGGACCACCGCACACAGGCTGGCGCCGCCGCTGCCCAGGTGACAGCTCACACCACAGAACTGGTCCAGTGGCACGTTCATCAGGCGGGCCGTCTCCGTCACTACGTACTGGTGGCTGATGCCATGGTATCCATACTTGCGAATCCCCAGCTCGCGGCTCAGCGCATGGGGAATCGCATAAGCCTGCGAGTAGGCGGGGATCGTGCGGTGGAAGGCGGTGTCCGAGATGACGACCTGCGGCAAGCCGGGAAACACCTGGCGGCAGGCCTGAATCGTCGCGATCGCCGGCGGGTTGTGGATCGGTGCCAGGTCCTGCTGCGCAATCAACTCCGCCAGCACGGCGTCGTCCACCAGCGAGTGTTCCGTGATGGACGGGCCGCCATTGACGAGTCGATGGCCGATCACGTCGGGCATCGCCCCGGGGGTCTCGCGCAGCGCGCGGACCACTTCCTGCAGCGCTTCGGCATGGTCCCGCATCGGTGTGACGCGGGTCTCCTTGCCGGCCGCTCCGCGGTTGAGCACGAGGCAGGATGGCTTGGCCGTCGGGGGGCCAATCCGCTGCGCTTCGCCCCCCGAAAGCTGCTCTTCGGCAGGCATGGCGATCAGCCGGTACTTGAGGGACGAACTGCCGCAGTTGAACACGAGCACATTCATGACTAGATCTCGTCTACCGTCCAGCCGCAGACGGGGATTCCTACAAGGCTGTGTACGATCGCGGCGGTGCCGTAAGTCGCCTGGGTCACGCGGTCCACGGACACGGTTTCGTTCGGCAGGTGGCAGGTATCCTCCGCGCCGGGTCCGTAGCCGATCGCGGGCACATGGAATTCGTTGACGAGCACGCCGCCGGCCGTGCCCATGCCGAGCCGCGGGAGCTGCCACTTGCCGCAGGCGACGGGGCAGCCGGCGGCGGCCAGCGCCTGGCGTGCGCGGGTGACCAGCGGGTGAAAGGGGTCGAGCGACCAGGGCTCAACACGCTGCTCCAGGATCGTCGTGCGTTTGGTGTACAGCTGCCGCTCCTCACGCCGCACCACCACGTCCACAGCCACGTGCGCAACCGACTGCGCGACCGCCCGCGCCTCCCGCTTGATCTGCTCCATCATGCCACCGATGGTCTCTGTGTCGGGCAGCCGGCGACAGATGTTGATCACCCCGCAGGCGGCGCCCGGAGAGCGCCGGAAACTCGGCTCATGCAGATTCTGCTGCTCGAACGCCTCCGCACGCTGCGCCGCCGCACCCTGCCCGCGAAAGTTCTCGAACACTGCGTGCGTGGCGTCGTTGACCTGGAAGCCGTCCGGGCCTTCGATCAGCACTTCAAACGTGGCCGAGCCATCGTGGCCATAGTAGATGCTCAGCGACGTGGGGTCGCCCAGCACGGCATAGTCCGCCCGGATATCGAGCGAGGGGAGCGTGTCCCGCATCAGGTGTCGCAGTCCCGGACTCCCCCCCCGCTCCTCCGACACAGTCGCCGCCACCACCAGGTTGCCGCGCAGCGGCAGCAGCGACCGCTTGAGCAGCGCGCCGGCGTACACCTGCGCTGCCAGGCCGGCCTTGCAGTCGGAAGCCCCCAGACCGTAGAGCACATCGTCGCGCACCTCGGCGTCGAACGGCGGCTCCCGCCACGCGCCGGCATCGCCCACCTCGGCCGTGTCCATGTGCGAACTCAACAACACCGTCGACGCGCCGTCGCGCCCCAGCAGGACGCCCACGACGTTGCCGTATTCGTCGGTCAACACCCGGTCGTACCCCAGCGTCCGCAGGCGCTCTTCGACCAGCCGGGCCACCTCGCTCTCCTGCAACGAGGGACTGGGAGTGCGGATCAGTTCCCTGGTAAACGACAGGACCTCGTCGCGAAGCCCCTGATTCTTGGCGGCCAGCAGCCCGTACATGGCAATGCTCCTCGGATGATGCGCGTCCCCGGCAGCACGCGGTGTGTTGCCCCGGACCAGTCATCCGACTGCTAAGCACTTGATGTGCCAAAGAGCCACCCAGCTTCGCCGCCAGGCAGCACCCGGCACGCCGGGCGGTCCCTGCGCCACCCCCCACCACCCGGCAATTCTCGGGCTCGCACGCCCCGTCCCCTGGCGTGGCCCGCCCCGCGGCAGCGCGGCAGCCCCGGTGCGATTACAGCTTGACGCAATTCACCCTGCATTGCAATATGAAACAGCAGCAATTCATTTTGAACTGGATATCCGAATGCGCGCGGAAGAACTCACGCTCGCCGAACTGGTGGATCTGGCCGAGGGGCGATTCGACCTGCACGGGCGGCGGCTGGTGCTGCAGTCGTCGGACGCGCTGGCCCAGCTCCGCAAAGACCTGGTGGACATGGTGGGGCTGGAGCAGGCCCGCCGCGTGTTCACGCGGTTCGGCAACTTCTGGGGGCGGGCGGATGCCGCAGCGATGAAGCGGATTTTCCAGTGGGACAGCCTCACCGACTGGCTGCGGGCCGGGCCGCGGATGCACACGCTGCAGGGGATCGTGCGCGTCATGGTCAAGACGCTGGAGGTCTCCCCGGGTTCGGGGCCGTTCCGGATGGAAGTCACCTGGCACGACTCGGTCGAGGTGGAGGAGCAGCGTATGGTGCTGGGGCCGGCGGACCAGCCGGTGTGCTGGACGATGGTCGGCTATGCGAGCGGCTACGCGTCGTTCTGCACAGGTCAGGAGATTTTTTTCATCGAGCAGAAGTGTCGCGGCAAGGGGGACCGGGTCTGCTCGGCTGTAGGCCAGGACCGGCGGTCGTGGGGCGCGGAGATTGAGCCCTACGTCTCGTACTTTCAGGCCGAGGACATTCACGGCGAAGTCATGCGGCTCACCCAGGAACTCAAAGACAAAATGAAGGAGATCTCGCGGCAGCGCCGCCGCATCGAGCGTCTGGAGAAGGCGGTGGCGCCGGTCGAGGTGCACAGTGCGGCGTACCGGCAGGTGCTGGAGTTCGCCACGCGGGCGGCCCACTACGACTCCTCCGTGATCATCACGGGGGAGAGCGGGTCCGGCAAGGAGGTGCTGGCCCGGCACATTCACCAGGTGTCCCCCCGCGCGCGCGGCCCGTTCGTGGCTGTCAATTGCGGCGCCCTGCCCGCCACGCTGCTCGAAAGTGAACTGTTCGGGCACAAAGTCGGCGCCTTCACCGGCGCGACCCACGATCGGTCCGGGCTGTTCGAGGAGGCCGGCGGCGGCACGATCTTCCTGGACGAGATTGGCGACGTCTCGGCCGACATGCAGACCAAGCTGCTGCGCGTGCTGCAGGAACGGGAGATCGTCCGCATCGGAGAGAACCGGCCGCGGAAGGTGGACATCCGCGTGATTGCGGCCACCAATAAGGATCTCAAACGGGCCGTCCTGCAGGGGCAGTTCCGGGAGGATCTGTACTACCGGCTCGGGGTGATTGAGATCGAGGTGCCGCCGCTGCGTGAGCGCCGCGACGACATCATCTCTCTGGCACGCCATCTGGTGGACAAGACGGCCGCCCGTCTGGGAATCGCGCGACTGCGTCTGGACGCCACGACGCACGATTGCCTGACCGCCTATGCGTGGCCCGGCAATGTCCGGGAGTTGGAGAACGCCCTCGAGCGGGCGGCCGTGTTCTGCAAAGACGGCGTGATTCGCCCGGAGAACCTGCCGGCGGCCATCACGCGCCCGGCGGCCGATGATCCCGGCACCGCGGCCAGCGGCAGCCAGTCGCTGCAGGCCGTCGCGCGGCGTCACATCCAGACGGTGCTCGCAAGCGTCGGCGGCAATCGCCGCAAGGCAGCGGAAGTGCTGGGCATCAGCACCGCCACGTTGTGGCGACGGCTCAAGGAACCGTAACGCGCCGGCCACCGCCCCCTGCTTGGCTGCGTCAGAGCCGCGCTGGTATGCTGCGGCGACGGCAGCGGCACGAGTCCGGACGACGGCAGGTCCGGGCCAGCCGCCACCGCCCCGGGGGTCCGTGTCGTCCGGGGGAAGCCACACGGCGACGTCGAGACGCGAGGAGGCCACGCGGTGAATGACGCCACCCGACCCCCAGGAACGCTGCTGGGGCACCCCCGGGGTCTGTTCGTCCTGTTCTTCACCGAGCTGTGGGAGCGGTTCAGCTTCTACAGCATGCGCGGCATCCTGACGCTGTACATGACCTACGTGGTGCTGGCGGCCTGGGAGCAGGACGCCGCCGGCGGGCAAGCGGACGCGATCTACGGCGCGTACCTGGGCTTTGTGTACGCGACCACCTTCATCGGTGGCGTGCTGGCCGACCGCCTGCTGGGCCAGCGCCGCGCGATCTTCATCGGCGGGACCCTGATGGCGCTGGCCCAGTTCACGCTGGCCGCCCACGCGCTGCTGATCCAGTCCGGCGTCCCGGTCGCCGCACTCCACTGGCTGTTCTTCACCGGCCTGGGACTGCTCTCGGCCGGCAACGGCTTCTTCAAGCCCAACATCTCGACCATCGTCGGCACGCTCTACCGCCAGGGGGACGCGCGGCGGGACGCCGCGTTCACGATCTTCTATATGGGGATCAATCTGGGCGCCCTGGCGGCCAGTTTCTCGGCCGGCTTTGCCCAGCAGTACGGCTGGCACCTGGGGTTCCTGCTGGCCGGCTGCGGGATGATCCTCGGTCAGCTCATCTTCTTCTTCGGACGCAGCACGATCGAGGGGAAGGGGCTGCCGCCGGCCGGGGCGAGCCTCCGCTCGGCCGGTCCGCTGGGCCTCCCCCATGGCGTGCTGCTGGTCCTGGGGCTCGGCATCTTCATCCCGCTGGTCGCCTTCCTGATTTCACGTCCGGAGTGGGTGCAGAGCCTGGCGCTGGTGATCGCCGGCCCCATCGTGCTCTATCTGCTGTGGGAGGCGACACGGGTCAGCCGGGAGGAAGGGGGGCGGATGCTGGTGATCCTCGTGCTGTGTGGCTTCTCGATGATGTTCTGGGGGTTCTTTGAGCTGGCAGGCAGCACGATCACGCGGTTCACGGAAGAGGTTGTGGATCGTCACGTGTTCGGGCGGGAGTTGCAGGCCGCCTTCCTGGCCAACTTCCTCAATCCGCTGCTGATCGTGGCCTTGAGTATTCCGACTGCCGCGCTGTGGGTGTGGCTGGACCGCCGGCGTTGGGAGCCGTCGTCCCCCTTCAAATTCGCCTGGGGGCTGGGCTTCCTGTCGCTGGGATTCGTGATGCTGCTGCTCGGCGCGCAGGAGGCGCACGGATCGGAGACGGGGCGGTGCGCGATGATCTGGCTGGTCCTGGCCTTCTTCTTCCACACGACGGGCGAGTTATGTCTCTCGCCGGTCGGACTGTCGACGATCACCAAGCTGGCGCCGGCGCGGCTGGTAGGCATGTTCATGGGGGTCTGGTTCTTATCCAGCGCGCTGGGCAACGTGCTCGCGCCCTGGGTGGCCGGTTCCGCTGAGGGGCGCAGCTTCGAGGATGTCTTCGCGCGCGTCGCCGTGATCACGGCGGCGGGCGGCGGCCTGCTGCTGCTGCTGGTCCCGACGCTCAAGCGGATGATGCACGGCGTGAAGTGAGAAGGGAGCGAGGTGATGGCCCAGACCGATGCGGGGTTCGTGCAGCAGGTGAAGTCGCTGCCGCGTACGTTCTACGTCGCGAACACGATGGAGATCTTCGAGCGGATGGCGTGGTACGGCATGTTCACGCCGCTGGCACTCTACCTGACCGACAAGCGGGCGCGGGGTGGGCTGGAGTTCACCGAGGAGGATGCCGGGACGATCATCGGCATCGTCACGTTTGCCCTGTATCTCATGCCGGTGATCACCGGCGCCCTGGGGGATCGTTTCGGTTACAAGAAAATGTTCCTGATCGCCTACGCGATCCTGACCCCCGCCTACTACCTGCTCGGCACGTTCAGCACCTACGGCACGTTCCTGATGGGCTTCCTGTTTGTCGCCGTCGGGGCGGCGATTTTCAAACCGGTCGTGGTCGGCACGGTCGCCCGCGTGACCAGTGAGCAGACGAGCCAGCTGGGGTTCGGCATCTTCTATATGATGGTTAAAGTGGGGGGCTTCCTCGGTCCGGCGATCTCGG
>DAISIS010000215.1:0-8981 GCA_036821925.1 Pirellulaceae bacterium | reverse complement strand
GCGCCGACGATGGCCTGGTAGTGGTTCGCCAGGGACTGGGAGTCGTGGAAGTCGCCCGCCGGAAACTCGGCCAGCGCCTGTCCATCCTTGAGCACCACGATGCGCGTGGCCCACACCGCCACCGCCGGCTCGTGCGTCACCACGACGATCGTGCGCCCCTGCTCGGCGCACAGCTCCTGCAACAGCCGGCAGATGCTCTGGCCGGTGACCGAGTCGAGACTGCCAGTCGGCTCGTCGGCCAGGATGATCGCCGGATCACAGATCATCGCGCGTGCGATCGCCACACGCTGCTGTTCCCCGCCACTCATCGCGTCGGGCACATGGCGCCGCCGCTCGGCCAGGCCCAGACGCCTGAGCAGTTCATCCAGTTGGCTGCGAGCCAGCCGCTCGCGTCCTTCAGCCATGGCCGGCAGCAGGATGTTGTCCTGCGCCGAGAGCGTCGAAATGAGATTGAAGGTCTGGAACACCAGCCCGATGCGCCGGCGGCGCAGCAGTGTGAGCTGGAAGTCCGACAGGGCCGACAGGTCCTGGCCGTCCACCAGCAAACGTCCTTCGTCCGGCCGCGTCAGGCCGGCCATCACGTGCAGCAGGGTGCTCTTCCCCGACCCGCTCGCCCCCATCACCGCCACGAACTCTCCCCGCGCGACCGTCAGGGAGATGTCCCGCAGCGCCTGGATCGTCGTCGCCCCCTGCCGGAATCGTTTCGTCACATGCTCCACGCGCAGCGGCGGCGCTGCCTGTCCAGAACTGTCTCGCATGACCACCTCACTCATTCCTTTGTGCGTTCTTCCTTTGTGCGTTCAGAACTCCCGGCTCACCTCGCCACCCGCGCGCGTCCAGAGCGCGTGCCAGATCGACTGCCCAACGGTCTCCGGGACAAACCGCACGCTGCCGTCACAGAAGCAGGCGTACACGCCTCCCGGGTGATACGCGCGCGCAGCGCTGATGCGTGCCGAGCCGCCGATCAAGTCGGGCAGCGGGCTGTTGGGGGTAAAGCGCCCGTTCAGCAGCGGGCCCGCCGGAGAACAGGCCCGCAGCCAGTAGGACAGCCGCGTCCCGTCCCAACCGGTCACGCTCGGCAACAGAGCCTCCAGCCCGCCCGCTTCCGACGCCGCGGCCAGCTCCAGCGTGACCGTGGTCCTGGCCCGATACAGCTGCACGTCAGGCAGAGGCGACAGCGGCGGCGCGTCACACGGGCCGCGCAGCGATTCGGTGAAGGCCAGCGTGTGGGACGTGCCGTCTCGGATCGAGGCCAGACGCACCCGCGCACCAACCCAGCAGAGACCGTCAGTGGCTCCAAAGCCGGGGTTAAGCACGCCGTCCAGGCCACTCCCCTGGTTCATCGCATAGTTGCTGCCCGCCACCGGAATCACGGCCCCCGACGGCAGCCGCGCGCTGTGGACCGGCAACTCCGGATCGCTCGGGCAGAGGAAGATCGGGACCACCGTGCCCGCCGCCGGCCGCAGCGCCGGCGGCAGGTCGTCCCGGCCGACATGCCCCATGTCGATGCTGAAATCGATCAGGTTCTCCAGGTTCGCCTGCTCGCAGTAGGGCAGCAGCTTGGCCAGCGGCGAATAGTCGATGGGGTAGACCGTCCCAGGCCAGCCGGCGTTGGGGAACATGTTGGCCGCGCCGGTGTAGTTGTGCAGCGCCAGTCCGAGTTGCCGCAGGTGATTGGCGCACTGCAGGCGCCGGGCCGCCTCGCGTGCCGCTTGCACCGCCGGTAAGAGCAACCCCGCCAGAATACCGATAATCGCAATCACGACCAGCAGTTCCACCAGCGTGAAGCCCCGGCGGCGCGCGTGGCCTCGGCCAGAACGTCCGTCACTCACGCTCCCCCCGCACCCTGACTGCCGCGCGCAGGCCGCGGACGTGACGTACTCCTCACGCACCCGGGGCGGAGGAGTTCGATCGCCCCACCGAGCACGCCAGCCACAGAAACCCTGGTCCCCCTTCATGGTCTGGCCTCGGTCGTCTCCTCCTGGGCGACCGGCACCGGCTGGCAGTAGGAGAGCGCCAACAGCGCGAAGGCGGTGGCCAGATTCGGGTCCCCTTCCATCCACCGCGGGTTCGCGTTGATCCAGGAGCCGTCCGCCTGCTGCCGCCGCGCAAGCTCCTCGGTCAGCTCCTTGCGCCAATCGTGCTTCACACCGCGGGCGTCCTCGATCTCGTGGACTCCCATGACATTCAGCGCTTTGGCGAACGTGTGGTAGTAATAGAATAGCCCCGAGTCTCCCATGCCCGGGTTGCTCTGCACGTCATAGAATCGGCTGATCCAGTCGGCTGCCGCTTTCACCCGCTGGTCGTCCTTGGTCAACCCGGCGTAGAGCATGCTCATGAGTCCCGAGTAGGTCATGGACCCGTAGCTGCGCAGGCCCCCGTCCGGCGTCTGTCGCTCCTGTTCCTGGCTGCCCACCAACGAGTAGTAAAACCCGCCATCATTCACTTTGGCCGCAAACGGCGTCAGATTGTGGGGACTCTCCAGGTTCTGGCACCGCGAGACGAAGACCAGCGCCCTTTGAATGGCCGGATCATCCGCCTCCGCCCCACAGGCCTTCAGAGCATCCAACATGTAGGCCGTGTTGGACAGATCGGGACGCGACTTGCCGCTGTACCCGACACCGCCGTACTCCAAATCGGCTGGCGTCTTCTCCTTGCTCTCGTCCCACTGGCCACCACGCACGAACTTCTCCGCGTCCTGAATGATCTGGTCATACTGGCCACGGCGGTTGGCCTCCTTGAAGCAGACCAACGCGACACACGTCTCATAGATGGCGATATGCGTGCCCGGCGTGTGGATCCCGCCGCTCTCCTGGGTGTACTCCTCCAGGTATTTCAGAGCCCGCACCACCTGCGGATCGTCCACGCTACGTCCGCTGCGCAGCAGACCGAGCGTCGCGAGTGCCGTAGGGCCCACACCAATATGCGAACTGAGCGAACCGTCCTGAGCCTGGCTCATCCCCAGATATTGAATCGCGCGGTCGACCGTCGCCCGATAGAGCTCAGGATCAGGCCCAAACGCGGTCGGCTCATCCGCCCGCGCTGGCGCGACCAACGCCACCAGGACGATCCAGCCCACCACCCCCACACTCGCCATCATCCGTTCGCGCATCGCTCCATCTCCTCACAAGTAGTGCATCCAGTTGGCATGTCCCGCGCAGCCCTCTTGCGATTCGCGTGCCAACGCGGCAGGACGCTACCGAATACTGCAAACCGTTTCTGCAACGTCACTTACTACACCGGCTGGCGAGCCAGGCGAGCGCCGGCAATCTGCCGGGTGTCGAGTTGACCGACACGCGCGTCGGCCCCATCGACACGCCGGCTGCATTGTTGTCCGAGGCGTTGCGAAGACTCTATAATCCAAAATCCAAAACCCGGAACCCAACATGTCGTTCAACCGGCTTGGCCGTCCACTCTGGAGATCATGAACTATGGAGCGACGCTCATTTGTGCGAGCCATGACCGGCCTGGCATTGGCTCCGGCGGTGGGGAGTCTGGTCCGAGGTGTTCCGGTTGTCGCCGCGCCGGGTGCTCGGGCCAGGTTGAAGATCGGCTTCCTGGGTGCCGCATACTCGCACGCGGCTCCGAAGCTGGCGTTGTTACGCGATCACCCTGACTTTGAACTGGTCGGCGTTTGGGATGACGACCCACAGGTGCGGGACCAGGTGTCAGGGCAGGGGATGCCGGTCTTGTCGCAGGACGAGGTGCTGGCGCGAAGCGAAGTGATCGCGGTGGAGTCGGTGGTTCGCGATCACGCGCGCCATGCGTTGATCGCTCTTTCGGCCGGGAAGCATGTGCACCTGGAGAAGCCGCCCTCACTGCGGCTGGACGATTTCCAGGAGATCGTGGAGTTGGCGCGGCAGAAGCAGTTGGTTCTGCAAGGAGGTTACCAGTACCGGTACCATCCGGCGTTCGATGCCGTGATCGAGGCGGTGCGAGAGGGCTGGCTGGGCGACGTGTTCATGGTGCGGGCCACGATGAACAACCAGTTGGCGGTGGAGCGTCGCGCGGACTGGGGGCAGTACGCGGGGGGCGTCATGTACGAGTTAGGGAGCCACATGGTCGAGGCCGTGGTGCGTCTGCTGGGCAAGCCCGCGCAGGTGACCCCATTTCTCTTCACCCATGGTCCGTACGGCGATGGGTTCAAAGACAATACACTGGCGGTGTTCGAGTATCCGCGCGCGATAGCCACGATATCCAGCGCCACGTTTCAGCCCTCCGCGGGCGCGTACCGCGCGTTCGAGGTGCTGGGCACGTCCGGCACGGCCACCATCCGGCCGCTCGAGCCTCCGGCGCTGGCGATCGACCTGGCCCGCGCCGCGGGCCCCTACCAGGCCGGCATGAACAACCGGAGCTGGCCGGAGTGGGAACGGTTTGTCGGCGATCTTCTGGAGCTGGCGGCGGCGGTGCGTGGAGAGCGACAACTGTGCGTCACTCTGGAGCAGGAGCTGGCGGTGCAGGAGACGCTGCTCCGGGCGTCCGGAATGCTCTGACGCGTCCTTCCCCTATTCATGCAGGAACGAGACCATGGATCGACGAGACTTCCTGGGGCGTGCCGGCACCATCGGTGTGGCGGCAATGGTATCAGCGGCGGCTCCTGCGGACGGGCGTGCCGCGGCAGCTGACCGAGTGCGTGTGGCGATGATGGGCGTCAACGGGCGCGGCAAGGCGCTGACCAGTCTGTTCGCCGCGCAGCCGGACGTGGAGATTCCGTACATCTGCGAGGTGGACCGCAACGTCGCGGGGCCGGCGCTGGAGATTGTCGCGCAGGCTCAGAGCCAGACGCCGCAACTGGTCGAGGATATCCGCACCGTGCTGGACGACCCGTCGGTTGACGCTCTCGTCGTGGCCACCCCCGTACACTGGCACGTGCCGGCCACCCTATTGGCCTGCGCGGCGGGCAAGGATGTGTACGTCGAGAAACCGCTGTCGCACAACGTGCGGGAGGGGCGGCTCGCGGTGCAGGCCGCGCGGCGCCACCAGCGCATCGTGCAGGTGGGGAGCCAGAGCCGCAGCCGCCCGATCACGCAGCGGCTGGTGGAGTTCGTGCGGTCGGGCAAGCTCGGCGATGTGCTGCTGGCCAAGGTGGAAAACACAGAGCTGCGTCCCGACCTCGGCACGTTGCCCGATGAGCCGGTGCCGGCAGGCGTGAACTACGATCTCTGGACGGGCCCCGTGCCGCAGCTGCCGTTCAACCGCAATCGGTTCCACCGCACCTATGCCTGGAACTGGCACTACGGCGCCGGCGAACTGGGGGACAACGGTGCGCACTGGCTCGACATCTGCCGCTGGGCCCTGGACGTCGACTATCCGCTGGAGGTCAGCGGGACAGGACGCAGGCTGCGGTTCACCGACGACAAGCAGTGCCCGGACACAGACCACATCACGTTCAACTTCGCCCAGAAGATGATCCTCTGGGACGAACGCATCTGGACTCCTTACGGTTACCAGAAGTCAGAGAACACGATGATCTTCTACGGTACCGAGGGGATGGTGGAACACGGGCGCTGGGAGGGAGGACGCTATGCGTTCCGCGTCTACGACCGCCGTGGCGAGCAGGTCTACGAAGAGCAGGAACCGAGTCCCGATGAGGGGATCGTGCCGCACATCCGCAACTTCATCGACTGCATCCGGACCCGCGCGCAACCTGCCGCAGACGTGGAGATCGGCCATGTGTCCGCCACGCTGTGCCATCTGGGGAACATCGTGGTGCGGACCGGCCGCAACCTGCGCTTCGACGGCGCGGCGGAGTCCATCGCGGGGGATCCGGAAGCTGCCGGGCTGCTCACGCGTGAATACCGCGAACACTGGTCCAGCGACCTGCTGCGCGCCGGCTCATAGCCGGTCGCTGCGGCGGCGGATCCCTTCGGTGTGGATCTCCCGAATCACCTCCGGCGGCACCTTCGGCTGGCGGTCGTAGGTGAGGTAGCCGTTCACTTCCCCTTCCACGTCGTACAGCTGCACATAGGAGAAGCCCGCGCAATCCGGTTCGGCAATCAGCGCCACGAAGAAGTCGCGGTAGAGTGCCAGGTACTCGGCCACGGTCGGGATCGGGCCGTAGCCATAGGGCATCCACAGCCCCATCGGCATCAGTTCGGTGATGCGCCAGTTCCCCGTCTCACTGATGACCACCGGCTGGCCCTCGTGGCGGAATCCCTCGCAGTAGACGGGCCGATCCGGGTAGGCCGGGAAGTTGCCCGAGGCGGCAATGGAGCGGCGCCAATCGTCCCACCAGCGGCGGCAGGCAGCTCCGTCGGGCGGGTTCACGTGCAGATCAGTCACGTCGGTCCGGGTGTGGCAGTATCCGCTGGTGTCGATCACCGGCCGGGTCGGATCGAACGCGCGCGTGGCTTCGTAGATCCGCACCTTGAGCTGATTCATCTGGGGATCCGCGGGTGCGGTGCGTTCGTTGGTCGGCACCCAGGTGATGATGCTCGGGTGGTTCACGTCGCGGCCGGCGCAGGCCAGCCACTGCCGGAGAAACTCGTCGGTCTGCTGGAGATCAGCGCCCCAATCAGCCATCTCGCCCCAGACCAGGAGCCCCAGCCGGTCGCACCAATAGTAAAACCGCGGTTCCGCGACAATCTGGTGTTTGCGCACGCCGTTGAGTCCATAGCGTTTCGCCCACTCCACATCGCCGCGCAGGTCCGCATCGGTGGGGGGCGTGTAGAGTCCTGTCGGATAGTAGCCCTGGTCCAGAGCCGACGCGAAGAAAAGCGGCGCGCCATTCAGGTGATACTGACCGTCCCGCGTCTCGATGCGGCGGAATCCGACATAGGTCTGCACGCGATCCACCGGCCGCCCGTCGTTCGTCTCCAGCGCGAGTTCCACGTCATAGAGCACCGGCTGCTCCGGCGACCAGGCCTGCACGTGCGGCACCTGCAAAGTGCAGGTCACCGCGTCGTCCTGCACCGGCGCGTGTCCGCGCGCAAGCGGCACCCCGTCGCGGCTGACCATGACGACGCCTCGAAGTGCGGGCCGGGCGCCGTCGATCCGCGCACGGATAGCGAGCGAACCGGTAGCCGGGTCCGCGTCCAGGACCCAGTCTGCCAGGAATGCGTTGCCGACCCGTTCCAGCCACACCGTCTGCCAGATGCCGGTCACGCGCATGTAGATGCAGCCTTCCGGCTGGAGCTCAGGGCTCTGCTTGCCGCGCGGTTTGGCTTCGCCGGGATCGTCGTGCACCCGCAACACCAGCCGATTGCCGGCGGGTTGGGCCAGCGCCGTGATGTCGAAGTGAAACGGATCGTAGCCGCCGACGTGGCTCCCCAGAAACTGCCCGTTCAGCCAGACGTCGGTCCGGTAGTCGACCGCGCCGAAGTGGAGCAGGACGCGTTCCCCGCGCAGCGACTCAGGCAGGTCAAACTGCCGCGCATACCAGCAGTACGGATGGAAGCCCTCATCATACACACCACTCAACAGGCTCTCCGGACAGAAGGGCACGACAATCCGCTCCGGCAGCGTCCGCCCATCGTGCCAGCCTTCCCGCCGCCCCGCGTCCTGCGGATCGAACGCGAACTCCCAGACGCCGTTGAGATTCAGCCAGTCCGGCCGGAAGCGATCGGGCCGAGGATGCTCCGGGCGCGGTACCGGGCCCAGTTCTGCCAGGATCTCGTCAATCGTGCGGCGGCGCGGCAGCAGCGCGCTCAGGTCAACGATCTGCACATCGAGGAACTGACCGTAGAGCGTCTGATGGCAGTGGACAGCGAGCAGGTTCTTTCCGGGACGCAGCGCCGCCGCAGCGGCAGCGTCGAGCCGGTGGATGACGTAGTCGCCGATAAACCCAGCGCGCTGGCAGGCCAACACCCCGTTGACGTACACCTCCACGTCCTCGTCATGACTCAGCCGCAGCGCAAGGTGCGGCACGACCTGTTCCAGCTCAAACTCGCCGCGCGCCCAGATGTCCGAGGTGGTCCAGGACGTCTTCACCAACGCCTGTTGCAGCGGCGGCAGCTCCTGGTTGCCGTATCCGGGTTCACCGGCACTCCACCCGCTGTCGTCGAAGGCAACGCGGTGCCAGTCTGAGGCCGGTTCGGCAAACGTCTGGCGCCAGCTGCTGACAGGAATCCGGATCGGCGACCCGGCGCCAGGCGGCTCGGCACCAGGCAGCTGGGCCACAGCGCACCGCGCCGCGCAGAGCGTCAGCAGCGCGGTCCACAGCAGCCCGCCCCGCGCCAGCCAATGCCGTCGATCACGTCGCAGATTGTTGTCCATATATGTCACCTCCCCTCGCCGCAGCTCGCTCAATCGTATCGCCTTCCCGCGGATGACTGTGTTCAGCGTACCACATTCCGCGCCCTGCGCGCCAGTCCCGTCGGACCATCTGCGCACACCGGACGCGGGCTGCGGCAGCGCACGGCCGGTGGCGCGCCGTGGTATCCGGCCGCGTGCGGAGTCGGTATCATCGAATCATCGAATCATCGAATCACCGAATGAGCGTGCCGCGCCCCCGTCACCGAGAGGATTAACCATGAGCACACGCCTGCCGTTCCCGCCCTCCCGCTTCGCGCCCCGGCTGCACCCGGTTTCCTGCCTGATCGTGGCCTGCTTGCTGGCTCTCGTGCCGGCGCAGGTGGAAGCAGCCGAGCCGCTGTTCTTCATCCAGCTGACCGATCCGCAGTTCGGCATGTTCACGAACGACCGCGACTTCCGCCAGGAGACGGCGAACTTCGAATTCGCCATCGCGACTGCCAACCGGCTCAAGCCGGCATTCGTCGTCGTCACGGGTGACCTCACTAACAAGATGGGCGACGCGGCACAGATAGACGAATATCTGCGGATCATCGCCCTGCTGGACCGCTCCATTCCGCTCTACCACGTGCCCGGCAACCACGACATTGGCAACGACCCGACGCCGGAGACCATTGCCGCCTACACGGCGCGCTACGGTCCCGACCATTGTGCCTTTCGCTGTGGCCCCGTCCTGGGCCTGGCGCTCAATTCCGGCCTGCTCAAATCGCCGCAAAGCGCGCCCCAGCAGG
>DAISIS010000214.1:2923-8992 GCA_036821925.1 Pirellulaceae bacterium | reverse complement strand
ATCGTTCAGGAAGAACGACATCTGGCTGACCAGCAGGTCGACGTCCTGGTCCAGGCTCTCCAGCGCCGCCTGGAAATCGTAGCCCGGCTCAGGGGCAGCTGGGGCGCTGGCGGGTCCGGCAGGCGTGGCGGACGTGGTCGATGTGGTGGACATGGTGGAGGCCGGCACGCTTTCGACCAGCCGCACGAGTTCGGCGGGGCGGAGCGGCTTGGCCAGATAGGCGTCCATGCCGGCCAGCAGGCACTTCTCGCGGTCACCGCTCATGGCATGGGCCGTCAGGGCGATGATCGGCACGTGTCCCCCTTCCTGCGCTTCCCGCCGGCGGATCGCGGCCGTGGTCTGGTACCCGTCGAGTCCGGGCATCTGGACGTCGAGCAGCACGACGTCGAACGGCTGACGCGCCAGCGCGGCGAGCACCTGGTGGCCGTTGGCGGCCTGCGCGCACTGGTGGCCCCGCTTGGCGAGCACCGTGGTCGCGAGACTGCGATTCGCGTCGTGATCATCGGCCACGAGGATCCTCAGCGGGCGCGGCGCGGGCACTGCGAGCGGCATTTCGCCGGGCCCTTCCGCGGGGCGCGGCAGTGCGCGCGGCGTGCTGGCGGGCAGCGTAACGGGTGCCTCGCTCCACTGCAGACGTACGGTGAAATGGAAGGTGCTCCCCTGCCCCACGGTGCTCTCCACCCAGATCCGCCCCTTCATCATCCGCACCAGTTCCGACGAGATGGTCAGCCCCAGGCCGGAACCGCCGTACTTGCGCGTCGTGGAGGCGTCGACCTGTTTGAAGGCCTCGAATACGGCATCCAGTTGCTCGGCCGGAATGCCGATGCCGGTGTCGCGCACCGTCCAATGCAGGCTGATTTCCGTGTCGCTCCGCCACTGTTCTTCCACCGCCACCGCCACCTCCCCCTGTTCGGTGAACTTGATGGCGTTGCCGAGCAGGTTGAGCAGGATCTGGCGCAGACGCGTTGGATCGCCGCGCAGCACGGCCGGCAGGCTGGCGGGCAGGTGCGTCTGCAGCCGGATCCCCTTCTGTTGCGCTTTGACCTCCAGCGTCTTGACCACCTCCGTGACCACTTCCGGCAGGGAGAAATCGATTTCCTCCATCTCCATCTTGCCGGCTTCGATCTTGGACAGGTCGAGAATGTCGTTCAGCAGCCCCAGCAGCAGCTCGCTGGACGACCGCACCGTCCGCAGGTACTCGCGTTGTTCATCGCTCAGCGCCGTGCCGAGCGCCAGTTCGGTCATGCCCATGATTGCGTTCATGGGGGTGCGGATCTCGTGGCTCATGTTGGCCAGGAACTCGCTCTTGAGACGGCTGTTGGTTTCCGCCGTCTCTTTGGCCCGGCGGAGGGCCTCTTCCGTCTGGCGTCGTTTGGTGATGTCGTTGCCGATGGAGATCCAACGTGTGAGCTGGCCGGCGTCGTTCCGGACGGGAATCAGATCGCTCTCGATCCAGAATGTCGCGCCGTCCTTCCGGTAGAGCAGCAGGTCCTGCATGAGCTCACTCCCCTGCTCCCGGGCCCGCCGGTAGTCGCGGATCGACGCGGCGTCGGTGCTGGGCCCGAACAGCAGCTCGTCGAATCGCTGGCCGACCGCCTCGCCGGGCGGGTAGAGTGTCATCTGCACGAAGGCCGCATTGACGGCCATGATGGTGCCGTCCGGTTCCAGGATGGCGATGGAGTTCTTGGTCTTGCTGATCACCAGCGACAGCATGGTGAGGTGTTCCGCTTCCGTCGCGCGCGCGGCCAGTCCCGCGCGCAATTCGCGGGCGCGGTGGGCACGGTCGAGAGCCTCCTCGAGCGAGCGGGCGCGGCGCAGCGCGACGGCCAACGCATCGAACGCGGTGTTCGCCTGCAGCAGCTGGGACCACTCGGCGACTTCCGCCTCGGTGGGGGAGGCGAAGCCAGGCGACAGCGTCTGGGCCATGCGGATCACGGCGCCCGCCACCGGCCATCCCGAAGATTCGAAGTGATCGACCAGCTCGCCGACCCGCTGGATGACGGCCGCTTCCACGTCCGCCGGTGCCGGCGGGGGCCCCGCCGACTCGGCCGACTGCTCCGCCGACGCCTGGGCCGGCTGATCGCAGATCGACACTTCGATGCACCGATGACCGCCGCGCTGCACCAGCGCGAAACGCACCTTTCCTTTTCCGCCATGCGCAGCAATGGTGCGGCAGACCATGTCGACCGCTTCAGCCAGCTCGTTACGCCGCTGGGGCGACAGCTGCGTCAAGGCCGCCAGGAGTTGCGCCCGCTGCGCCAGCTCCTTGGCGTCGGATGCGTGACGGAGCAGAAATTCGGCAATGGTGGCGTTCACAATCGAGCACCTTCTGCAGCACGGATAAGTCGGTTTCAGCACTCCCAGTCACTGACCCTATGGGCTACATTGTAGTGGTCACACCACTCCCACGGTACGCGCGCCATGTCAACTATCCTGGTCGTTGACGATGATCCGGCCGATCGCGATCTGATCGTGCAGACCCTGCAGAAACAGGGGCACACGACGCTCGCGGCCGCGACCGCCGCTGAGGGCCTGGCGCTGGCCGGCCGGGAGCAGGCGGATACCGCCGTCTTGGACGTGCTGCTCCCCGACGGCGACGGCATCGAGTTGTTCCGCAAAATCCGCGCCATAGACCACACGCTTCCGGTGATCTTCGTCTCCGCCTCGGGCTCGAGCAACACCGCGATTGAGGCGATGCAGCTGGGAGCGCTGGACTACCTCGTCAAACCGCTGCAGGTCGCCGTGGTGCGCCGCGTCGTCCAACGGGCGCTGGAAGTCCGACGGCTGGCGCGCGACCCCATCACCGTGGACCCGGCCCCCACGCAGGAGACGGGAGGCGAGGGGGATGTCATCATCGGCCGGTCCCCCGCCATGCAGGAAGTGTACAAGGCGATCGGGCTGGTCGCCTCGCAGCATGTGACGGTGCTGATTCGGGGCGAGAGCGGCACAGGCAAGGAACTGGTGGCCCGGGCGCTCTACAAGTTCAGCAAACGGGCGAAGGGTCCCTTCCTGGCGGTCAACTGTGCGGCGATCCCGGAAACCCTGCTCGAGAGCGAGTTGTTCGGCCACGAACGCGGTTCATTCACGGGCGCCGACCGGCGGCGGATCGGCAAGTTTGAACAGTGCCATGGCGGCACGCTGTTCCTGGACGAGATTGGCGACATGCCGCCGCTGCTCCAGAGCAAGTTGCTGCGCGTGCTGCAGGAGCAGCAGTTCCAGCGTGTGGGGGGAGAGCAGGTGATCGCGACTGACGTGCGGGTCATCGCGGCGACGAATCGGAACCTGGAGGAGATGGTAGCGCGGAACCTGTTCCGGGAAGATCTGTTCTATCGCCTGAACGGCTACACGATCCAGTTGCCCCCGCTGCGCGAGCGCGGTGCAGACATTGAGCAGCTGGTCGATCACTTCCTGCGCCAGGCGAACCGTGACCTGGACAAGCATGTGCGGGCGGTGGCGCCGGAAGCCAAGCAGCTGCTGCGCGAATATACCTGGCCCGGGAATGTGCGCGAGCTGCAGAATGTTATTCGGCAGGCGGTCCTGCAGACAACCGGTCCGGTGCTGCTGGCCGATTTCCTGCCGGATGCGGTGCGCGCCACGGGTGCCCGCGGCCCGCTGGCCGACGGCTCCGCAGGTGCCGGAGACGCGCTGGACCGGTTCATCGACGAACGGCTGCGCGCCGGCTCCCAGCAGCTGTATGACGAGGTGGTAGGGCGGGTGGAGGCCCGCTTGATCGAGCGGGCCTTGAGCCACACCGGGGGGGACAAGCTGGAAGCCATCCGGCTGCTGGGTGCGAACCCGGCGACGCTGCGTTCCACTGCGGCGCTGTCGCTGCTGAATCTCGAACCCAAGTCTCTGCCGGGTGGAACGCTCGATGCGCTCATTCAGCCGGGCATGACGATGGAAGAGATCGAGAAGGAGGCCATCCGGCGTGCGCTGGCCCACACCAACGGCCGGCGTACCGAAGCGTCGCAGCTGCTGGGTCTGAGCATTCGCACGCTGCAACGCAAGATCAAGGAATACGATCTCTAGCCTCCCCGCGTCTCGGCTGCACTCAGCTTTTCACTTCGAACTCGGCGTCAATCGGTTCGTCCTCGGCCCGGGCTGCGCCGGCGTAGCCGGCACCTCCCGCAGCGCTGGCACAATCGGCCGCGGCGCCGCACGGCTGAGCCCGCTGATAGAGGACTTTCCCCAGCGCCTGGGCAGCCTGCTCCAGGTCCTGGAGTGCCGACTTGAGGGCGTCTGTGTCGTCTTCCTTGGCCAGCTGACGCACCTTTTCGATCGACTGCTGTAGCGGCTCCCGGTCGGCTGCACTCAGCTTGTCCCGGTGCTCCTGCATCAGCTTCTCCAGCTGGAAGCACTGCTGGTTCGCCTGGTTCCGCGCGTCGGCGAGTTCGAACTTCCGCTTGTCCTCTGCGGCGTGGAGTTCGGCGTCCTTCTTCATCCGCGTGATGTCGGAGTCGCTCAGGCCGGCCGAGTCTTCAATCCGCACCGAGGCCTCCTTCGAGGTGGTCTTGTCCCGGGCGCGCACGTTGAGGATGCCGTTCTGGTCGATGTCGAACGTCACTTCGATCTGCGGCACGCCGCGCGGGGCCGGGACCAACCCTTCCAGATTGAACTGTCCGAGCAGCCGGTTGTCGGCGGCCATCGGCCGCTCGCCCTGGAACACCCGCACCGTCACCGCCGGCTGGTTGTCTTCCGCCGTGCTGAAGATCTCCCGCTTCTCGACCGGAATGGTCGTGTTGCGTTCGACCAGCCTGGTGAACACGCCTCCCTGGGTCTCGATGCCCAGCGACAGCGGCGTGACGTCCAGCAGCAGGACGTCGCTGCGTTCGCCGGCCAGTACGCTGCCCTGGATGGCTGCTCCGACCGCGACCACTTCATCCGGATTGACGCCCTTGTGCGGCTCCTTCCCGAAGTACTCCCGTACCAGCTGCTGCACTTTGGGGACGCGCGTCGATCCGCCGACCAGGACGACCTCGTCGATATCGGCCGGCTGCAGCTGGGCGTCGGCCAGCGCCTGCTGGACCGGCTTGCGAATGCGTTCCAGGTACGGATCGATCAACTCCTCGAACCTGGCACGCGTCAGCGTCAGCTGCAGGTGTTTGGGGCCGGTCGCGTCGGCCGTAATGAACGGCAGGTTGATATCCGTCTGCGGCGTGCTGCTCAATTCGCGTTTGGCCTTCTCGCACGCTTCCTGCAGTCGCTGCAGCGCCATGGTGTCCTGGCGCAGGTCGATCCCCTGCTCCTGCTGGAACTGCTGCGCGACATAGTTGATCAGAGCGACATCGAAGTCGTCGCCGCCGAGATGGGTGTCGCCGCTGGTGCTCAGCACCTGGAACACCTTGGTGGTGTCCCCCTCCCCGGTTCCGGCGACTTCGAGCACGGACACGTCGAACGTGCCGCCTCCCAGGTCGAACACCACGATCTTCTGATCCCGTTTCTTATCGAGCCCGTACGCCAGGGCCGCCGCCGTCGGCTCGTTGATGATCCGCATGACCTCCAGCCCGGCGATCTGCCCGGCATCCTTGGTGGCCTGGCGCTGCGCGTCGTTGAAGTACGCGGGCACCGTAATCACCGCCTTGTTGACTTTGTGTCCCAGATAGGCCTCAGCCGATTCTTTCAGCTTGCGCAGGGTCTTGGACGAGATCTCCTGCGGCGTATGTTCCCGCCCGTCGATCGCCACCTTCACGTAGTCGCTGGCCGCCCCGGTAATCTGGTACGGCACCATCTTCTCTTCCGATTCGACTTCGCTGTGCCGGCGTCCCATGAACCGCTTGATCGAGGAGACGGTCCGCCTCGCGTTGGTGACCGCCTGACGCTTCGCCGGCTCACCGACCAGTTCCCCTTTCTCTGTGTACGCGACGACGCTCGGCGTCAGCCGGTTGCCTTCTGCGTTCTGAATGACTTTGGGCTCGCCCCCTTCGACGACGGCGACCACGGAGTTCGTCGTCCCCAGATCGATCCCGATGATCTTTTCACCCTGCATCTCATGTTCCCCTTTCGCCATGTACGGTGGAGCAGGCTGGGGGTCTGCGGCTGCCGCCGGCAGGCTGCCCGCCTGTTCCATGT
>DAISIS010000214.1:0-2823 GCA_036821925.1 Pirellulaceae bacterium | reverse complement strand
CTGCACTGAAGCGTCTGCACTGAAGCGTCTGCACTGAAGCGTCTGCACTGAAGCGTCTGCACTGAAGCGAACGGCGTGCCGGGCACCGCCGGCACGCCGCACGCGTGTCAACTGCGAGTCGCGTTCAGGCGCCCACGCAGCAGCCCGTTGCGACCCGCTCTCCAAGGGAGCGATGACTCGATCGGCAATTCGCTCAGCTTGTGACTTCGATCCGTCGCGGCTTGACCGCTTCCCGCTTGGGCAGGTGTACGGTCAGGACGCCGTTTTTGAGTTCCGCCGCAATCTTCTCCGGGTCGATCGCTTCCGACACGGAAAACGAACGGTGGAAGTCGCCGATACCGTACTCGCCGTACAGCAGCTCCACGTTCGCGTTGCGCGGGGCGACTTTGCCGTAGATCTTCAGCTCACCCTGTTCAAAATGGATGTCCAGATCGCTGGACGCCACCCCCGGCAGGTCGCCGTAGAGGACCAGCTCATCGTCGTCCTCCCAGATGTCGAACCGGGGGTTGTAGGTAACTGCACCTTTCATCACCTGCGCCTCCGGTGCGGAGCAGCTGGGACCGTTCTTCGTCAGTGTATTGGCCATGGATCGTGTTCCTTTCCAGTTTCTGGTGTCTGTCCGAATGCCTGTCAGCGCGGCACCGAGCCGATCAGCTGATCTTGACCGCGATACGGCGCGGCTTCGATTCCTCACGTTTTGGCAAGGTGACCGTCAACACGCCCAGCTTGAACTCCGCGGACACCCGTTCCGCATCGACGTCGTGCGGCAATTCGATAGTCCGTTCGAAGCTGCCGAAGTTGCGTTCCTGACGATGCCAGACGCCTCCTGCGACAGCCGCCTGCTTACGTGCTCCCTTGAGCGTCAAACGCTTGCCTCCAGTGACGACGATCTCCAGGTCGTCCAGTTCGAAACCGGGCAGTTCGGCCTCGACACACAACCGATCGCTGTCTTCCCACAGGTTCAGGGCCGGGTACGCGGCCTGCGCGAACCGGCGCGGCACGCCCCCGCCGGCGAATCGTTCGAAGAAGCGGTCCATGTCATGCTGCCAGCCGCTCCAATCCGCGACATTCAACGGTTGCCATCGAATTCCCCACATCGTGTATTCCTCCCTTGTCTTGACGGGCTGTCCAGTGCGGACTTGTGCGCTATCACCCGCAGAGAACGCTTCGCACCGCGAGTCCTCTGCAACTGGTCAGGAGGATAAGCAAGAGGCATGCCAAACAGATATGCGGCGCGAGAAACGGACGCCGCCCGACGCTGGGACGTGCCGGCCCGCTGCCCGGGGGCGGGAGGTGTCCGGCGCCGGGGGGCCGCCAGGCCTCAACGGTCATTGTGGCACACGGATTCCGCGTCAAACTGTCCGGCCAAAGTGGCGGGTAGGGTGCCGGCCAGTGCCCGGCGCCTACTCGGCCGCCGGATCCTTGTCGGCGAACGGGAGCGTGTCGGGAGTGACGCGGACGGCGGTGGACAGCTTGAGCGGCACCCGCTGGCCGATGTCGTACGTCAGCTCGATGTAGTAGGCGGTCCAGCCGGTCTGCGGCGGAGTCACGCGGCCGACGTACGCGCCAGCGCTGTCAGGGTGCAGCTCCGCGCCCCGGTAGCTGCGGCCCAGCGTTTCCACGCGGAAATCACGCGCGGCCGGATTGGTGGCCTGCCACAGCACGGCTTTGGCCACCGGGGTCTGCGACGAAACGCGGATGGCGCCGTCGTCCTCGAACGTCCAGGTCATCACCGGACGCGGCGTGTTGTGCAGGACGGTCAGGTAGAAGGCCAGCAGGCTCTCGACCGCATCGGACTCGTCCAGCGAGTGATCGGTGTTCGGCACATACCGCAGATACTTCTCTCCCGGCAGATCGTCGAAGTAGAACTGCGACGAGTCGGGCAGGAAAAACTGGTCGCCCGCGGCGTTCATGATGAACTTCGGCATCGTCAGGCGGTCGCGGTAGTAGTAGGGATCGACCAGCTTCTCGAGCGCTTCCATTTCGGGCGTCCCGATGTGCTGGAAGATCTTGTGCCTCGTGTAGTCTCCCACGGCGGGGGCCCAGAAGCCGTAGGCTGCGTAGTGATGCCGCATGGACGGCTGCACGTTCAGCACGTCGATCACCAGCGGCGCGATCGCGACCACGCGTTTGTCCACCGCACCCGTGATCCAGGTGGTCCACCCGCGCTTCGAGCCCCCCGCGACGACGAACTTGTCGACCTGCAAGCGGCCTCCCTGCTCGCTGGCCAGCAGCGCCGTGATCGTGTCCATCGCGCGCACCGCGCTCTTGACCATCGCGTTGCGCGCGGGCCAGGTCGGGTCCCCGGTCTTCAGGAACTGCGTCCACGTGTATGCGATCAGGTCATCCTCCACGCGCGGCTGGCCGTCATTGTGGAAAACCAGCGGCTGGTTGGGGACCATCATCAGGCTGGCCACCACCGATTGGGAACCGCGCGCGAGCTGTGTCACCCGCTCGTCAGGTTTCGACGGCGCCTCCCGCCCGTTGCGCCCCCCGCCGATGAACAGCAGCCCCGTACCCGCCTGCGCTCCGTCGGGCCGGGCGATGAGCAGCCAGTGTTGCCAGAGCGGGCGGTCGACATCGTCCGGACTGCGCCAGGTCTGGGACTTCAAGTCCACGACGAAGGTCGTCATCCCGGGCTCGCGGATCGTCTGGACGACGTTCCACGAATAGCTCGGATCGGGTGCGGCCACGTACTGGTCCAACCCGGTTTCCTCTGCCCACGCAGCGCTGACCGCGCCGAACGCCACGCACGCGCCGAACGCTGCGACGAACCGAGAGCACCCCAGCCCGTTACGCCCGCACCGCATAACACACCTCATC
>DAISIS010000213.1:0-8994 GCA_036821925.1 Pirellulaceae bacterium | reverse complement strand
CAGGCGGCCATTGCCGCCGAGGCGCGGTTGGCCGAGGGTGCCACCCAGCCGCAGCTCCACGTCCAGCCCCCGCTGGACGATCGCGAAGAGCGCCTGATCGGACCGCCGGGCAGCAGCGCGGCACCGCACCGCCCAGTCCACCGTCCGCTCACACGCCGCCCGGACAGCGGCCAAATCGTTCGGCAGGGCGACCACCTGGTCCAGCACCATGGCGACGTCGCTGCCCAACGCCTCCTGGATCGCGACGGCCCGTTCGGGTGAGAGCGTCACCACATGGCCGTCGACGTGGGAGCGGAACTCGACGGCCGCGTCCGAGACCCGGCACAGCCGCTCGAGACTGAAGACCTGAAATCCCCCGCTGTCGGTCAGGATCGGTCCGTCCCAGCCCATGAATCGGTGCAGCCCGCCGAGTTCCCGCACGATGTCCGCGCCGGGCCGCAGCGCCAGGTGGTAGGCGTTGCCCAGGATCATCTGGGCCCCGGTCTGGGCGACCATCTGACTGGTACAGCCTTTGACGGTCGCCTGCGTGCCCACCGGCATGAAGGCCGGCAACTGCACCTCACCATGCGCCGTCTGCAGCACGCCGCGGCGGGCCGCGCAGGTCGGATCCGTAGCCTGGATCTTCAGACACAGCGGTGGAGCCGCCATCAGTCGCCGCGCAACTTGAGATTCAACTGGGACAGCTTCTCGCGGACTTCGTTCAGACTCGTGACGCCGAAGTTCTTGCACTCCAACAGGTCGTCACCGGTCTTGCGAATCAGTTCCCCCAGCGTGGTCATGCCCAACCGGACCATACATTTGCGGGCCCGCACCGACAGATTCAGATCGGATATCGGGCGTTCCAACACCGCCTGCTCGTCCGGCGAGAGGTCGGACAGGTCGAGCTGCACTTCCGGCTCCGGGCGACGGTCGACGTACATGCCCAGGTCCAGCCCCTTGGAGTGCAGCATGTCGCGAATCTCGATCAACGATGTTTCGCCGAAGTTCTTGCTCGCCAACAGCTCCATTTCCGTGATGCGTGTGAGGTCGCCCAGCGTGCGGACCCCCATCTTCTGCAGGCAATTGCGGCTGCGCACCGACAGCTCGAAATCGGTCACGGGGATGCCCAGCACCTGATTGAGCCGCTCGTTGCGCTTCTGCGCTTCCTCGTCATAGAACATGTCGCCCGACGCCGAGGCGTCCTTGAAATACAGCCGGGCGCGCGGGTCGTTGGGAAAGCTGTCCAGGATCCGCCGGTAACAGGCTTGCGCCGACTCGTACCGCAGGCGGTCTTCGTACATGAGCCCCAGATTCAGCAGCGAACCGACGTGAGTCGGGTAGCCCTGGACCGCGCGTTCGCACAATTCCAGCGCCCGGTCGTCATCGCCGCGGCGATCGCACTCAAGTGCCAGGCCGAACAGGGCGCCGGGATGCCGCGGGTCGGTGGCCACGGCCCGTTCGTAGAGCGCCACGACCTCGGTCGGATTGCCGCCGAGCGCCGCGACCGTGGCTCCCCGCTGGTACAGATACTCGGCCGTCTGCTCGATCGCGCCCGACAACGCGTCAAGCGTGGCCAGCGAGGCGGCCGCGTCCCCCATATACCGCTGTGCCTCGCCGGTGGCCAGAGCGCACTGATCGGCGTTGTAGCCGGCGCTGCGCGCCGCCTGATAGCTGGCAATCGCCTCCGCATACTGGCCCGTGGCAAACAACGATCGCCCCAGGTAGAACAGCGCTAATGCACTGCCATCCGCATTGCGCAACGTCTCGATCGCCCGGTGCGTGCGTCCGAGCAGGTAGTAGCAGACGCCGAGCCGCACCGCCATCGCGGGGGTCAGACTGTCGCTGGCCTCCAACTCCGATACCGAATCCCGCAGTACCGGCACCCGGGAGGCGTCTCCGGAGATCGCCCGCGTCAGCTGGTCGATCTCGTTGGGCCCGAAAGTGCTGTTGGACAACACGATTTCTTTCAGGTCGATATCCAACCCTTGCGCCATGTACAGGTACTCCCTAAGAGCCGGCATAGCCGCGGCGATACGGCAGGCTGCCCACGCGTAAAACGCAGAAAGCCAGCGGTGGGAGTCGAACCCACAACCCCCGCATTACGAATGCGGTGCTCTGCCAATTGAAGCTACGCTGGCACCCGAGGTCGCGCACAGCGACCGGCTGAGAAACACCTACGGTAGAAAAACAACTCCGTGGCGTCAATAGGCGGGTGGGCGCACAGTGCCGGCTTCGGCCCGCCGGGCACGACGTCACGCCGGCGGTCCGCCGCCAGCCGACACACGCCGCAGACGGTTGGAAGGTTGGAAGGCGGGAAGGCGGGAAGGCGGGAAGAAATTGCAGGGCCTCTGGCGCGCCAACAACGCATTGGCAAACCGACGGGTCAGGGGCAAGGCAACCGCAATCGGGATCTCACGCCAGAGGCCCCACGGGCCAGATGCTCGTCGCGCTGAGTTACGTTCCGCAGCGCGACGCCGCCACCGGAAAGGCAAGTGGCGTGCCAGCTGCCGGCCCGGCCTTCCGGAACCCGGCAGTCATGCACGCAACCCGTTACATGGAAAACGTTTAGAATGTATCATGGCCGCCTCGAGCGGCCGCCTCCTGAGCGGGCGTGCCCAGCGGCCGCGTGCATCCACTACAGCAGAACACAACACACGTGTGATCCTGAGACAGAGGCGATGCGGAGACGGACAGGAGCGTGTCCGGGGGGGGACATCCGCCGCGGACCTGCAAATTCCGTGGTCGCCGCCCCTGTGTTACCATCAACGACAGTTGCCATCCACGACACGGGCCGGATCCCACAGGGACGACAGGGTACGCTTGATGACTCGCCTGATTCGCTATCTACCACCGGAAGCCCGCCGCGTGCTGATCCTGGTCAACGCGACAGCTGGCGCACGGGCTGGCGAGAGTCGCGTGGATCAACTCCGCCAGCAGCTTGCGACCAGCGGGCTGCAGGTCGAGACGCTCACCGATCCGGCGACGCTCGGCCGGGCAGTGGGCAGTCGCTGCGACCGGTCGATTCGCGCCGTGGTCGCGGCGGGCGGTGACGGAACGGTGGCGGCGGTGGTCAACGCCACGCCGCCGGGCACGCCTGTCACGGTCCTGCCTTTGGGCACCGAGAATCTGCTGGCCAAGTACCTCGCCTACCCGTTTTCGCTCGACGCGCTGCGCCACACGATCCTGCACGGGGCGACGGTGGCGTTGGACGCCGGCCGCGCCGGCGACCGGCTTTTCCTGCTGATGGTCGGTTGTGGATTTGACGCGCACGTGGTGCGTGGACTCCACCGGCATCGCCGCGGCCACATCCGGCACACGACGTACATCAAACCGATTCTGGAGTCGATTCGTAGATACGCGTATCCGGAGATACGGATTGAGTGTGCACCACGGGGGGCCGCCGGGCAGCCGAGCGGGCCCCCGGTGTCGGGTGCAGCCCGGTGGGTGTTTGTCGTGAATCTCCCGATGTATGCCGGGGGGCTGCGGATCGTCCCGGATGCGGTGGGCACCGACGGCCTACTCGATGTGTGCCTGTTTGCGCGTGGTTCCCTGGTGCATGGCCTGCGATACCTGGCCGGGATCTTGCGAGGCAGGCATCCTGAGTGGGAAGATTGTCGGTGTATCCGGGCGGAACGCGTGCGGATTGAGTCCGACGGCGAGGTGCCCTACCAGCTCGACGGCGATCCGGGTGGTGTGCTGCCGGTGGAGATTGCGGCGATGCCGGGGCGCATGTGCGCGCTGGTCACGGAAACCTGGGCGGTACGACACGGATTCCAGCACGCAGCGGAGGAGGCTGCCGGGAAATGTCTGTAACGGAGAACCCGATTTCGATCGGCCCCTATCGTTGTGGCGCGGGCTGCCCGCTGCTGCTGATTGCCGGCCCCTGTGTTCTGGAGAGCGAGTCGTTAGCGCTCGAGATCGCGAGCCAGTTGCAGGCGGCGGTGGCCGAGCTGCCGGTGAACCTGGTCTTCAAGGCGTCGTTTGACAAGGCGAACCGCACGAGCATCGCGGCGGGCCGCGGCCCCGGACTGGACCGCGGCCTGGACATGCTGCGGGAGGTGGCGCGCCGGACAGGGCTGCCGGTGACCACGGACATTCACGAAGCGCACCAGGCGGCGGCGGTGGCCGACGTGTGCGAGCTGATCCAGATCCCGGCCTTCCTGGCGCGCCAGACCGACCTGCTGGTGGCAGCGGCAGCCACGCGGCGCGCGGTGCACGTGAAGAAGGGCCAGTTCATGGCGCCGGGGGACATGCGGCACGTGGTCGACAAGCTGTCGGCCGCCGGCTGTCGCCATGTGCTGGTGTGCGAACGCGGCACGTTCTTCGGCTACGGCCGCCTGGTGAATGACATGCGCAGCCTGCCGCAGATGCGGGCCCTGGGCGTGCCTGTCGTGTTCGACGCGACCCACAGCGTGCAGGAGCCTGGCGGGCTGGGCGCGGCAACTGGCGGCAATCGGCAGATGGTCGAACCGCTGGCGCGTGCGGCGGTGGCCGTGGGCGTGGACGGACTGTTCTTTGAGACGCACCCCGATCCCGACTCATCGCCCAGCGACGGTCCGAACATGATCCCGCTGGCACAGTTTCCCGCGCTGCTCGGGCGACTCGTGCGGCTGCGGGAGACGGTCGAGAGTTTGCGATAGCCCGGCCGCACATTACACTGACACTAGATGCGAGATGCGAAGAGCTGCGTTCGGCGATCGCATCGCAAGCCCGAGATCCAGATCATGAAGACCTCATCCATGCGCGTTTTTCTTCCCACACCCAGCGCCGGTTGGCCGACAGCCAGGTGGGTCGCCATCGCGGCCGCCCTCTGCCTGGGCGCCGGCCTGGCGGGCTGCCGGCAGCAGACGCCGGCCGTCACCAGCGATCCGCGCTCGGCCGTGGCCAGTCCCAAGCTCGACCGCGATCACTTCGCCGTGGCGATCGATTTCCTCAAACAGCGTGACGAGCACAACATGGAGCGGTCGGCCGGGCAGGCCAACTACTACCTGAACCGCTGGATCCGCGATCAGGCGGCCGATCCGCGGTGGTCGGTCGACCCCATGCTCAGCACGCTCCCGGACGCGATCAAGCGTGCGCCGGCGACGAAGGAGTTCACGTCCGAGCGGGCGCTGGCCGGATACGAGTTCTTCATGGGCGACGTGCTGTTTCTCGAGGAAAACCGGTGGCTGCGGGCCATTGCCCAATGGGCCGGCCAGCAGCCCCCGCCGGCCGGGCTGGCGGAGTGGATCACCGGCCGCAGCGGTTTGACGGGCCGCAGCGCCCGGGATCTGGCCACCTGCGTGTCGCTGTTCGACTGGACGATCCGCAACATTCAGTTGGAGGCGTTACTCGACTACCCGAAGCAGGCGGAGGTCGGGCCCGCGGTCGGCACAGAATCGGACGCGGCCATGGCCGACTGGCCGCCGCCGATGCGCGGCCTGCCCGGTCCGGGGTATGACCAGCATCCTTGGAACGTCCTGCTCTACGGGCGCGGCGACGCGTACCAGCGGGCGCGGATCTTCATGCTGCTGGCCCGCCAGCTGCGCATCGACGCGGTGATGTTGGGCATCGACCGCAAGACGGGGCGTGCGCAGGAGTGGCTGCCGGCCGTGCTGCTGGACAAGCATCTGTATCTTTTCGATCCGGAACTGGGGCTGGTTCTGCCGGGGCCGGACGGTCAAGGGATTGCGACGCTGGCCGATGTGCTGGCCGATCCGCAGCTGATCGAGTCGCTGGACATCGGGGACAAGTACCGATACCGCGTGCGGCGTGAGGATCTGGACGAGGTCGTAGCCCTGATCGACGTGGCGCCACAGTTCCTGTATCAGCGCATGCGACTGGTGGAGCAGACGCTCGACGCGGCCGACCAGATGGTGTTGAGCTACCTGCCGTCGGAGATCAAGTCGCAGCTGGCGGCGTGCGCCGGCATCACCGATGTGCGGCTGTGGGCCGTCCCGTTCGAGACGCTCATGTACCATCAGGCCCGCACGGCACTGATGGCGCGCGACCCGCAACTGCAGTGGCAGGAATTCCTCGAACACGGTGTGTTCCAGGGTCTGAGCACGGTGGTGCGCGGCCGGCGGCAGCACATCCTCGGCCACTTCGAGAAGCAGGGGGACCAGCCGGGCGCTACGGCATTCTATCTGGCCGCGCGCATGTCCAACGCGCAGATCGAGGGCATTGAGAAGGACCGCAACATGCAGAAAGCGGTCGGGCTCGAACGCACGATCGAGACCACGGAGCGCGAGTGGGAGCAGAAGATCACACAGATCACGCGGCTGCAGGTGGAATCGAAGAAGCACGCCAGCTACTGGCTCGGCCTGACCCACATGGAACAGGGGAACCACGACGTCGCGGTCAACTGGTTCAAGGTGCGGACGCTGGAGAGCGATCCGGAGGGGGTGTGGAAGAACGGCGCGCGCTACAATCTAGCGCGCTGCTACGAGGCACTCGGGCAGATCGAGGAAGCGCGGCAGCTCTACCTGATTGACGATTCGCCCCAGCGCCATGGCTGCCTGCTGCGGGCACGCCAGCTCGAAGCGCAGGCCGCCGCTACTTCCACCGAAACGCCTGGCCCGTGAGCCGCTCGAAGGCCTCGATGTACTTCTCCCGCGTGCGGGCCACCACCTCCGGCGGTAAGGCGGGCGGGCGGCTGTCCTTGTCCCAGCGGGAGGCGGTCAGCCAGTCCCGCACGAACTGCTTGTCGAACGACGGCTGCGCGTGACCCGGTTCGTACTGGTCCGCCGGCCAGAAACGCGAGCTGTCGGGGGTCAGGGCTTCATCGATCAGGATCAGTTCCCCCTCGTACCAGCCCCACTCGAACTTGGTGTCGGCGATGAGGATGCCGCGTGTGCGGGCGTAGGCGGCTCCCTGCTGGTAGATCTCAATGCTCCGCCGCCGCAATTCGGCGGCGGCCACGGCCCCCGTCATCGCCTCCATCTGCTCAAACGCGATGTTGATGTCGTGCCCCTGCTCCTCCTTGGTCGCCGGGGTGAAGATGGGCTCAGCCAGCTGCGCACACTGCTGGAGTCCGGCGGGCAGCGGGATGCCGCACACCGTGCCCGACTGCTGATACTCCTTCCAGCCAGACCCATCCAGGTAGCCACGTACGACGCACTCCACCGGCACCACCCGGCACTTGTGCACCAGCATGCTGCGGCCCTCCAGAGCCGCCAGGTCCGCGCCGCGAGGCAGCCGGTCGGCCGCCAGCTCGGCCGCAATCATGTGATGCGGCGTGTGCAGCTGCTCGAACCAGAACTTGCTGATCTGCGTCAGCACGCGTCCCTTGTCGGGGATCCCGGTCGGCAGCACCCAGTCGAATGCGCTGATCCGGTCGGTGCTGACCAGCAGCAACTGGTCCCCCAGATCGTATACATCGCGGACCTTGCCCCGACGCACGGGCAGCCCCGGCAGCGACGTCTGCACTATGGCCTGGTTCATCGCATGATCTCCTTGTCCGAGCCAACCTCCACCGGCGTGGTGGCCGGAGTATAGCAAACCGGATTGGTGACCGGCTAGCTGGTGCGGGGCCCACCCCGACGCACGCTTGAAGGACGCCGTTGGCTGCGGTACACTCGCCGGGGCTGGAGGTCGTCACGTCGCGCGACCCCATCGTGTTCCGCTCGCCGGGGTGTGAGGTCGAGGGATCGTCCATGGGCCAGATGCGGTTCTATGCACCGGCGCCAGATGCATTGTTGCCGCACGCTGTGGACCAGGCCTACCTGGCGGGCATTGAGGCCATCCCGTGGCACAGCTGCAATCGCTGGAGCGACGGACTGCTGTGCCTGGAACGGGCGGTCTCTGAGTCGGGCAGCCTGCACATACCGTGGCAGGTGCCAGACCACGGTCAGCTGGTGCTCAACACCTGCACGTTGATGGAACGGCCGGAGCCCTACCATCTGGCGACCGAACTGGCCCGCGGCACGCTCCATCGTGCGCGGGTGCTGGTGGCCGATCTCCAGTCCGAGTCGGCGTCCATCCCGGATCGCGTCCAGACCGAGCTCCGGCAGGCGGTGGCCGCCTTTCTCCGGGCGGCTACGGACTGCCACGGTGGCGAGGCGGACGCCCGGCAGACAATCCGCCTGGCGTGCAACGTGATTGCCAGCCTCTGCGGGGACGTGGTGCTGGAACGGATCCGCGCGCGGCGCGCGGCGGAAGGCCCGCTGCCCGCCTTGCTCGCCGGCCGCCTGGGCGACGAACCGGCCGCGCAACCGGCCGCACAGCGGTTCCTGGACACCTTCCACGCCGCCAGCCTGCCGTTCCGGTGGCGGGACCTGCAGCCGACCGCCGACGCCGCGCAGTACGATGCGGTGGACGCACAGCTGGCCTGGTGCCGCCGGCACGAGTTGCGGCTGCTGGGCGGGCCCCTCGTGCAGCTCGACCGCAGCTCCCTCCCCGCCTGGGTGTACCGCTGGGAGCACCGCTATGAGGCCTTTGAAGACGCGGCGCGCAAGTATGCCCGCGGCGTTGTGCAGCGTTACGATCAGGCGGTCGACGCGTGGGTCTGCGCAGGCCGGCTGAACGTGAGTGGCGCCCTGGGCTTCTCGGAAGAACAACGCCTGCGGCTGGCCGTGGCGATGATCGAAGTGGTGCGGGAGGCGTCGTCGCGCGCCCCGGTCGTGATCAGTTTCGATCAGCCCTGGGCCGAGTACCTGGCCGCCGATGACTACGACCTCTCGCCACTCCATTTCGCCGACGCGCTGGTCCGCGCCGAGCTGGGGGTGGGCGGCATCGCGCTGGAGATGAACCTGGGCTACTGGCCCGGCGGCTCTCTGCCACGCGACCTGCTGGCCGTCAGCCGGCACCTGGACCGCTGGAGCCTGTTGGGGATGCCGCTGATCGTGTACCTGACGATGCCCAGCAGCGTGGCGCGCGATCCGCAGGCGACCGGCGCGGCACAGGTCGTCCCGCGCCAGGCCCGCACCGACGCCCCTCCCGCCATGCATCAGACCCTGGCCGGTCAGCTGATTCCACTGCTGCTGAGCAAACCAGCGCTCCACGCGGTTGTGTGGAACCAGCTGAGTGACCGGGAGC
>DAISIS010000212.1:0-9000 GCA_036821925.1 Pirellulaceae bacterium | reverse complement strand
ATCGGCAGGAGTACGCGCTGGACCAGCCGATCCGCGATGTCATGACCGCTCAACCCTTGAGTGTCCGCACGGGCACCAAGATGATCGACGCCGTGACGATCCTGGCCCAGCGGAAGATCAGCGAGTTGCCGGTGGTCGATACCGCCGGCCGGCCAGTCGGCCTGATCGATGTCACCGATGTCGTCGGCATGTTTCCGGAAATCGAAGAACATCGCCAGGACACCGCGCCGAGAACGGAGCTGCCAGCCGCGCGCGCACCACGCGCTGCCTGATCGCCGGCTGCACTGCATGCTGCGGCCCTGCCCCGGCTACTGTCGGTCCTCGCGCTGCAGCGACTGTTGCAGCTCGACGAACAGCGGCTTGAGCTGGGGATACAGCGTCTGGTAGATGCGGAAGCCCCGATCGTAACGCTGCGCGAGATCCGGATCGGCCGCCTGCTGACCTGTCACGCGGACCGTCTGCGCCGCATGCGTCAGGCTCTCAAACAACCCCACCCCGACTCCCGCCGCAAAAGCCGCCCCCAGTGACGTGGCGTCCGCGGAACAGGTCGAGAGCGTCTGGACGGGAATGCGGCAGACGTTCGCCAGCAGTTGCTGCCACAGCGGAGATCGGCCGCCACCTCCGATCAGCCGCAGCGCCGGCACGGCGAACGATTCGCGCATGACCTCCAGCACACTCCGCAGCGCGAACGACACACCTTCCACGGTGGCCCGCAGCAGATGCGCACGCCGGTGCACGGACGAGAGCCCGAAGAATACGCCGCGCGCGTCAGGGTCGAAGATCGGGGAACGCTCCCCCTCCAGATAAGGCAAGAAGATCAGGCCGTCGCTGCCCGCCGGAACCCCGGCCAGCAAGGCATCAAATCCCTCGAAGCCGCTCTCGCCCAGCACGTCCATGGCCCATTCCACCGAGCGGCCGGCCGCCTGGACTGTGCCGAACACCCCGTTCTGCTCTCCATCGAGAGCCAGCACGTTGAACAGTCGTTGCTGCCCGTCGATCAGCGGCTCGCCCGTTGTGGCCGCGATCCAGGCGGTGGTGCCCAGGCAGCAATAGGTCGCTCCCGGGTTCACCGCCCCGGCGCCGGCCGAGGCGCACGAGCCGTCTCCGCCACCGGCGACGACCGGGACGCCTGACGGCAGATCCAGCGCCTGCGCCGCAGCGCGCGTCAAGGTGCCGACCACGTCGGTGGATCGATGGAGCGTGGGGAACTTCGCCCGCTCGATCCCCAGTTCGGCCAGCATATCCGCCGCATACGACCTGGCTCGGATGTCCAGCCACTGGGCATGGGAAGCGTCCGAGTAGTCTGTCGCATCGCAGCTGCCCGTCATGCAGCTGACGACGTAGTCCTTGGCTTGCAGGAAGCGGGCCGTCCGGCGGTAGATATCCGGCTCATGCTGCTGGACCCAGAGGACCTTGCACAGGCTGGAGCGCGGTTCGAGGATATTGCCGGTGAGCTCGTACAGGGCCCGCGGGCCGAGACGGTCGCCCACCATGGCACAGGGTCCGGCCGCGCGGCAGTCAGAGTGGATCAGCGAGGGGCGCAGCGCCCGCCCTGCGGCGTCCACCGGCACGCACCCCAGCATGTGGCCGCTGACCCCTATGGCGGCAATGCGTCCGCGCAGGTCAGCGTGCCGCGCGATGAGCGTGCGGGTGTTGCGGCACACGCCGTCCCACCAGTCGCTCGGCTGCTGCTCGGCCCAGCCCGGGCGCGGGAAGCGGGTCCGATGGGGGGTCGTTTCCGAGGCCACCACTCCGCCGCCCTCTGGCCGGACCAGCGTGCTCTTGGTGCCGCTGGTGCCGATATCATGCGCCAGGATAAGCGGATCCCGCATCGCGGCTCCCTTTCACGACGGCAGCGCCTGCCAGGTCAGCGTGATCAGGTGCTCCGCTATGTCGTCCGCCTGCTCGGCCCAGATCTCGCGCAGCGCAGCGTCGACCTCCTGCCGCGTGCGGGGCGGGGTGTCGCTGAGGCACAGCAGCGCGGCGGCAGCGCCGGTGGCCATATGCCGCGGCTCGATGCCCTGCGACAGCGCCAGACGCATCGTCCCGAACAGCCGGTCGTCGTAGCCCAGCTTGCGGCGGGCGTCACGGGTCACGCGCGAGATCAGGTCGTTCAGGTTGGGATTGACCATCCGCTCGATCAGGTCCTCCGCATAGGCGCGATAGCCGTCGGCGGTGAACAGTGGATCTCCCAGCTGCTGGTATTTCCGCACCAGCGCTGCGCCGGATTCGTCGAGGAAGGCCGCCCGTGCGGCGGCCAGGATGTCGCGCTGGCCGGCCGCCTCGGCCATGGTGGTCACGCCGCGCAGCCGCGCCAGGTATCCGATCAGCGCATGGATGGCGTTGTGGCCATAGAGTTTGGCTTCTTCGAACGGCAGCAGGTCATCCTTCTCGACAAACACCTCGATACCGCGCTGGCATCCGGGCAGGGTGATGCGGGACACCAGGATGTGGTTGAACCGCTCCACCAGCACCGCCCGCGGCGTGGCGGGCGTCAGCGGCGCGAGGCCCAGCCGGCGGATCGTGTCGGCGTCGGTGATCACGCCGCTCATCTTGCCGATGACCGTGTTGAGCACCTGCACTCGGCCCAGCGCCGCGGCCGGGAGCCGTTCCTGCAGACGCTCCGACAGGATCTCCGCGGCGTGGTTGTGGTTCTCGGCCGCATAGATGATCTCCGGCTTGGCTGGGTCGCGCTGCCGGATGCCGTCGGCCAGCAGTTGCACAACGCTCGCCGCGTCCCCCAGGTCGTAGAACCGCACACTCGGCAGCGCCGTGGCCAGCTCGTCCGCGGCGGCAATCGCCGCGACCAGCTCCTGGCGGTCGGCACGCTCCGCCGGGTCGCCCAGGCGCACCCCCTCGACCACCACCTGCTCAATGCGGTCCGGATGCGCGATATTGATCGCATAGCGCCCGCCGGCGTCGCGCACGGCGCGCACGAGTGTGGCGTCGACCTCCGCGATCACATAGCGGTCGAAATTGCCCGAGCAGTACGCTTCGTAGAGAAACAGTGCGCTCTGGATCGGCCCGAAGCCGACCCCGAAAAAAGTCTTACCACGGCGCGGCACTTAGCCCTTCCCTCCTGCAACGCGCAACAGTTCCCGCTCAGCTTCGCGAGTCCATTTGCCGTTGTCGAGTTTCTCGGCCACAGTCGGCAAGCGCTGGGGCAGCTCGGCCAGCGGCACGAGGCCCAGCTCATGCAACATCGGATAGACGATAATCTTGCCGGCCAGGGTGCGATGCTCCACGGCGGCGATCCCGTCGGTGGCCCCCGCCATGCCGGAGATCGCGTCCACCGACGCGTTCGTGTCGAGCTGGTCGGACTCGACCTTCCGCAGCACGCAGCGCATGTCCTCGATCGTGGAACCGCTGGTGCCAAACATGAAACACCGCTTCTGGATGTAGGCATCCAGATCCAGATCGTGCCTGGTGGGCGCCGGGATGCCGGCGAAGACGTTGATGATCGCGCCGGTATCCGCCCGCTCGATCGCGTCGACGATGAGCGCTCCGACGGGGGCCATCAACGCGAAGTAGGTGCACGTCTCGTCGAGTGGCTCGCGCTGCGGATTCGCCAGACGCAGCGCCACCCCGTTCGCCTGCGCCAGCGGCTCGGCCTTGCGCCGCAGCGACTCGAGCCGCCGATCGTCGAGGTCGGTACCGATCAGACGCAGGCCGGCGCATCCCGCGCAGAGGTTGCGGATCACATGCATCTCGCCCATCGGCCCCCCGGCTCCCACCACCAGGATCCGATCGTGGTCGCGAATCTCGCCCGTGGCTGGAATGTGCCGGTACGACTCGGACGCGTCCTCGCCGACCGTGCCGATCCAGCGCGTCATGCCATAGTGCAGACGCCCGACGCCGACCGACACGCGCTGGCCGATCCGCTGGCCCCCCAGCACGATGTTCATGATCCCGCCGGCGGCCAGCTTGTCGTTCAGGACATCGAGCGTCGCCTTGTCGGACCCGAAGTAGATGATGTCGTCAAACGCCTCGCCCGGCAGTTCGGCCACCTGGCCAGGAGCACAGGTCTGGAGGTGCGCCGGGGCACCTTCGGGCGTATAGCAGTCGGTCACACCGCGCGCCTCGCGCCCGCTGTCTACGACCACCAGCAGCCGGCCACCGGCCTTGACCCGCTGGCGTTCGCGTGTGGCGTAGGATGCTTCGACGCACGCCCACGGCTCGACCAGTGCCACCGCCGAGGCGCTCTTGTCCTCGCCGGCCGGAATCAGGAACCGGTCGCCATCGGGGGCCACGACCACGCGTTCGTCGAGCACCGTGTATTCCTGCAAGCCCCCTTCGAAGTTGTAGCCAAACGCGGCGTTGGAGCCGCCGGCGGTGGGAAACTGGCGGTAGTCCGCCTGCACCAGGCAACGCTGGCCGACCCGGTGATGCTTCACCTGCTCCCCCACGGCAACCACCCGGCACACGACTTCGTGCCCCGGCACGGTGGGCCGGGTGCCCGGCTGGTAGGCCTGGATCTCCCCCAGCACCGCCGGCGCGATGCCCCCGACGATCTCGGTCTTCCGCGCGTGCTGGTCGAACTGTTTGAGCAGCTTCAGGTCCGAGAAACACAATCCGACCGCCTCGACCTTGGCCAGGATCTCGTGGGCGCCGGGCACCGGCACAGGCTTGGCCGTGTTGAGCTTCAATTCGCTCGGGCCAACGAGTTGGACAGCGTGCTGGGTGTGGGGAGCGGTTGCGGCCATGTCGTGGGCACTCCGTGTTGCAGACCGCAGATCGCCCGGTCCAGCAGCGGGCAGGTCCGTGAGATCGCGGGGTCCAAGAGATCGCAGGGTCCAAGAGATCGTATGGTGCAGCAGATGACGACGTGGTTCCGTCGTCAACTCAACATAATCTGCCCCCCCGTCACCGGCAAGGCCTGACCTGTCTCGTACTGCTGCTCCACCAGATAGCATATCGCCTTCATCACATCCGCGGTTGTACAGCCGCGGCCGAGCGGCACTTTCGCTTCGTACGCGCGCCGCACATCGTCCGTCGTCTTCGCCCCGGGCACCTTGTCCGCGCGCAGGTACTGCACGAACAGGCCGTGGTGTGGGTCGGACCACAACGGGCCGTCAAAGAAATTGCCCGGGCAGATGGCATTCACTTTGATCCCGTCCGAGACGAGTTCCAGCGCAAACGACTGGGTCAGCCCGATGACGCCGAACTTGCTGCCGGCGTACGCCGCGTTGCGGCTCGAACCGGCCAGCCCCGACTTCGAATTGATCTGGATGATGTCGCTCAGGTAGGCCGGATTCGCCCGGTGCTGCGTGGCCAGGATCGGCGCGGCCTGCTGCACGCACAGGAAATACCCCTTGTAGTTGACCTCCGTCACGAAGGCGAAGTCCTTCTCCGGCTGCGTCTTGACCGACTCGGCCTTCAACACACCCGCGTTGGAGACGAACAGGTCGAACCCGCCGTACGTCCGCACCACGCACTCGATGCACTCCGCAATCGATGCGCTGTCGGTCACGTTGATCCGCCGGCTGATCGCGCGGCCGGCGCCGTGCGCCGCACACAATTCCTGCGCCGCGGCCGCCGCTCCCGATTCGTTGATGTCGGTCAGGACCACATGCGCTCCTTGCGCGGCGAGGCTCTGCGCGATCTCCAGGCCGAACCCCTGCGCGGCCCCTGTCACCAGCGCGATCTTCCCTTTCAGGCGGCCGGCCGCTGCGTCGCTGGCCGCAGCGACTTTCTTGCGGTAGACCTCGAATTCCCAGGTCTCGATGAACAGGCGCTGGGGATCCGTCAGGTGGCTCACGCCGCGCGGCCCGCTCCCCAGACGCGCCGCGCCTGCCATCACCTTGACCGCATCCAGGTACACGTCGCGCACGGTGCTGGCCATCTTGTAGTCGTCGCCGGCCGCAAACAGCCCCCCCCCCGCCACCAGCACCACCTTGGGTGGCACCCGGGTCTCGCGCGTGTGCCGGTCGATCGCCGCACGCAGCTGCGCGATCAGCGTCTCTTCGTCCGCCTGCTCGGCCGGGGCAAACCAGAGCGGATAGCTGTTGCAGTACACGATCTGGTCGGGGGTCAGCGGTCCAGCGCAGGCCATCTCCTGGCCGGCCGCGGTTCCCACCAGGCCCAGCGCCACATCCGAATCGTCGAACGTGACCACCTTCAGCGGCCCCGCCGGGTCGTCGGCCAGCAGCGCGCGCAGCGCGGGCCCGAGCGTCTGCACCAGCCGGCGCGCGTCGCCACCGCGCGTCGCGGGTCCGTTCGCCTGCGTCTGCCAGCCGTCCCCCAGACGCGCGGCGATCTTCTGCAGGATCTCGTCGGTGTGGGCGCGGATCGCCGCCGGGTCGTCGCCGGCAATGATTACGCCGTGGTTCGCCATCAGGATCGCTTTCGGCAGCGCGCGGCCGGTGCGGGCCTGGTAGTCCTGCAGCGCGTGCCGGAGTGTCTGGGCCAGGATAAACCCCGGGTCGACATACGGGATCCACACGATGTCGTCCCCAAAAATCTCGGCGGCCAGCGTCTGGCCACCAGTGTGACAGGTCAACGTGTTGACGATCGTCGCGTGGCTGTGCACGACATACCGGGCCGGGACCAGGTGATGCAGCAGCACTTCGACCGACGGGCGCTGCCCCTTCTCCGGCTCACAGCGCGCACCGCTGATCCAGTCCTTGAACTGCGCCTCGCGCGTCTTGGGATCGGCGTCCAGCGTCGCCTCGGCCAACTCGCGGAGCTGCCGCCGATCCATCTTCACAAAGCCGTCGCGCGTCATGGTCGCCAACGCCGTCCCGCTCCCCTTCACATACAGGAAGTCGTCGAGCTTGCAGGAGGTGTTGCCGCCGCCGGCCAGCACGATGGACGGATCGGAACCGTAGAAACGCGACAGCTTGACGATGACATCGAGCGGATCGTCGGTGGGCAGGAAGGCGGGCCAGGCGTTCGGAGTACTCATGGTGGTCCCAGTGGTTATCTCAGGTCATCATACGGAAATCGGCGTCGGGGCCGGAGCACCTACGCCCCGCGGCAGGCCTCATAGTACCGCTGGATCACCGCCGCGCCGATTCCCGCCAGGGCCGCGATGCGTTCGTCGGCCGAGGCGTAGTCCGGATTCGGGTTCCCGGCGCCGTCCACAAACCCGCACGCGCCGTGCAAGGTGAGGAACTGATGCCCCGCCACCACGCAGGCGCCTTCCCAGAAGAGCGTGCGCAGCTCCTCCGGCACCTGGCCGTCCCGGCAGAACGGGTCCAGCGGAATCAGGTCCAGCGTATTGTGTTCCGTGCCCGCTGTGATCACGAGGCCGGCCGCCCGCATCGCCAGCGCGTACTCGCGCAGCAGTTGGACCGAATTGCGGACCGGCACCCATTCCACCGCGTGGATGTTCCGGGCCTGGATTTCCGCAATCAACTTGTCCGGCGACGCTTCGATCTGCGATATCGGGCTGGCGCCATCCGCCACGGTGGGATAGCAGGGCAGACCACCGAGTTCCAGCACCAGGCGATAGGCGTCGTCGAAGCTGACGAACGTCTCGGCGACGAAGGCCGGCTTGCCCGCCTTCATCAGATGCGAGCGGAGGTCGTTCTGCACGGCCACAAAGTCGCCCGGGTCGCGCGCCTTCGTGGCGGCGCCCAGGATCTTGTTGAGCTGCGGGATCCGCTCGGCCGGCTCCAACTGCGCGAACAGCGCCTCCTGGAACGCCTGGGAGATGTGCCGCTCCTGCAGATACACCGTCCGGCGGTCGCAGCCGTGGCGGCGGACGACCATCTCCACCACCGCCTGCTCGTCCAGGCCGGTCCGCAGGCCGCATGCGCTGCAATGCCGCTCCATCTGCGCCACCATCTGCGCCATGCGCGCCGCGTCGTTGCGGCGAATGGCCTCGAGCAGCTGCTGGGCCTCCGCGGTCAGCACATCGAATCGCGTGATCCCCTTGCCACAGAAATAGATCTTGCCCGGGTTGCCCGGATCGTTGATCTTGATCCCCGCGTCGCGCAGCGCCGCGTCCAGACAGATGATCTCCGTCCCGAACAGGGGGAAGATCCCCTGCTGCCGCGCGCACCGCACGAACTCGCCGTAGACCTGGTAGTCGTAATAGTTGCTGACCCCCAGCGCCCCGATCCCCTGCTCGCCCGCCAACCGCACCGCTTGCTCGACACTCTCGAACGCGGAGAAGTTCGGCGGCAGGTGAATGTGCGAATTGACGCGCGGCTGCGGCTGCGGCGCGCAGCCCTGCCGGGCCAACGCCCGCATGTCGTCCGGTGTCCCGAGCTTGCGCAACGCGTCCAGCGCCGCGGCAACTTGCTGGCCCATGGCTGATCCCCTCACGAGACGTTCCGGCGCTCACACGCCCGCCTCAGACGGCGCGGCGCCCTGGACTGAAAACGGCACCCGGCATTCTGCCCGCTCGACCCGGCCCCCCGGGCCTACCCGCCCACCGCCGCCCGGATGACCTTGCGCGGCGGCAGGTGCAGGCCCATGTTCAACGCATCCTCGGCCGACTCTTTGATCGCTTCGCTGATCGTGGGGTGCGCCCACACGGTCTCGGCCACGTCGTGCAGCGACGCTTTCTTGTGCAGCAGCGCGGTGGCCGCCGCGATGCACTCCGTGGCGTTCTGCCCGATCATGTGCGCGCCGAGCAGCTGGCCGGTTTCGCGGTGGCGGATCATCTTGACGAACCCGTCCGGATGCCGCGCGGCCATGGCCTTGCCCAGATGCCCGATGGGGAAGCGGCCGATGGCGATCGGCAGCCCCTGCTCCCGGGCTTCCTGCTCAGTCAGCCCCACGGCCGCCACCTCGGGAAAGGTGTACACGGCCGACGGAATGGGGGCCGTAAAGGGCTTGGCATGCCCCAACGCGTTCTCCACCGCCACCACGCCGTGCGCCGAAGCGGCGTGCGCCAGCATGCAGCGGCCGTTGGCGTCGCCAATGCAGTAGTGCCCCGCCACGTTCGTCTCCAGATGGTCGGTCACCGGCACGAAGCCGTGCCGGGTCGCCTGCACCCCGGCCGCGTCCAGCCCCACTCCGGCCGTGTTCGCCCGCCGGCCGGTCGCCACC
>DAISIS010000211.1:0-9003 GCA_036821925.1 Pirellulaceae bacterium | reverse complement strand
AGTTTCTGCACTTCGCCTTGCCGACCAAGAGTGGCATCTTTCACGAAGACACCCAGACGATCCAGCTTCAAGAGGTTGTGGATGCGGACGCGGAAGCGTTCGGCGGCGTCGACTACCTGCACCTCTTCGACTGGGGCTGGGACCCGGTCCACGGGCGGTGCGGCGACTACGAACCGTGGGATTACCTGGGCGGGGTGGACAACTTCCGCAGCGCCGTCGGGGAAGTCCAGGCGGTCGGCATCCCGGTGGGCCTGTATCTCGAGGGGATCTTGGTCGACCCGCAGTCGAATCTGGGCCAGGCACATGGCGCAGCCTGGCAGATGCTCGGTCCCGCGGGCCAGCCGTATGGCTACTTCGCGCCGAGTTTTCACATCTGCCCGCGCGTGCCGCAGTGGCAGGCGTATTTGTCCGGCACCTATCGGCGGGTGCGTGCGCAGACCGGCGCGGTCGGATTCTACATTGACGAGTACGGTTTCTCGGGCCCGACCTACTGGTGCTACAATCCGAACCACAACCATCCTGTGCCCGTCACGCCCGTGCTGGGCGAACGTGAGATGCTCAAACAGGTCCGGGCCGCGCTCGGACCGGACGCGGCCATCTACACCGAAGAGAGTCCGACGGATGTGAATTCGCAGTACCAGGACGGCAGCTTCACGTACAACATCTCATCCGTCCCCGACGACTGGTCTCCCAGCCATGTGAACCTGTACCGCTTCGCGTTCCCCACGTTCAAGACAATCGAGATCATCTGTTGCGACCAGCCGCTGGGCACGAACGTCGAAGCGGTCAAACGCTGTTTGTTCAACGGCGAGGCTATCTGGATCGAAGGGATCCGCGACCAGTGGTTCGCGCCGGAAGTCCGCGCCCAGATTGCGCTCAACCGCCGCGTGCTGCGTGAGAACCGGGAGTGTTTCGCGGGGGACGATGTGGAGCCCCTGGTGCCGACGCTGCTGTCCGGGCTCTATGCCAACCGGTTCCAGGCCGGTGCGGACAGCGGCGCGGGCAAGACGTGTTGGACCATTTACAACACGAACTTCCGCACCGTGGCAGCCGAGGTCATTGCGGTCAGGCACGCGGACGGCGCGCAGTATCGGAATGAAATGACAGGAGAGCCACTCCAGGCACGCGTGGCCGACGGGTTGGCGTACGTGGCTCTGTCAATTGCGCCGCGTGATGTCCAGGTGATATCGCAGTCGGGCAATTGAGAATGCAGAGAAAAGGTGGCACGGTTTACTGGTTAGCCGCGCCAGTACCGCACTGTAGCACTGCTTGCGAGCAAGCAGTGCCACACGCCAACTACCACCCTTCCCCCGCCAGCCGGTGCACCTCGTCGATGATCTGTTGTTCCAGCCCGGCGCGGAGTGTTGTGGGCAGGGCGAAATACGGGGTTTCCGCACCGCCTCCGTATCCGCCCTCCTTCACCAGTCGTTCGGAAGGAACGTAACAGGCAAAATCGTTGCTGTAAGCGTTGACCCACAGCCGCTGCGGGTCGAATTCCTTCTTGAGACGCAGCGAATAATCGACGCAGACCTCACCGGCCAGAAAAACCAGCAATAGCTGGTCGCCAAACGCGAACGTCTGAATCGGATAGTCGATCGCCTTGAGCAGCTGCTCACCGCGATCGAGTCGGGCAAGTTGTGTGCTCGCGTTGTAGCCTTCGGGGCCACCCTTGGCCGCAAGCGCAGTCAGCTGTTCGCGAGTCGGCAGGTCGTTGAGCGCAAGCTGGATCGTGGCCAACTGCGCCTTGATGCTGCCGCCGATTGGCCTGAGCGGTTGTTGCAGCACGCGATCCACTTCGGTAGCCAACTCTTCGCCTTGTGCAGTCGCCACATCCACGCGGTCGTTCACCACTCCGGACGCCGGATTCGAGTCTGAGCCGGCGCCGGCTGAGAACAGCGCGATGCAACCGGGATGGCGGCGCTCGATGCTCTCCTGGGCAAAACCGGCCCAGTCGCCGCTGAGCCGGTTGTGCGCGAGGGTCACGCAGTGGCAGGCATAGCTGGTGTAGATCGCACGCACGCTGTCGTCGGCATCCCGCACGACCAGCACCGGCAGATCATGGTCCACCGGTCCCCCCGCTGTCCGCCGATTCGCGGCCAAAGCATACCGCCCCGTACCCCATTCCAGACGCCCCGGCCGCATCTCCTCCAATGCCGCGATTGCCGCGCGCTCCAACGCATCGGTCAACTCCACTGTGTAGCGATCGATGTGGGCCTGGTGCTCGGCCGGAATCGGCTCGCTGAAGATGTTCTCGCATACACCACACACTTTGGGCGTCGTGTGCGAATGCGAGTAGGTCAACACGACGTTCTCGCGTGGCAGGTGGTACTTCGGCTCCAGACGCTGGAACACCTCGTCGACCATCGCTGAACGCACTCCCAGACTGTCGATGGCCAGCAGCAGCACGGGTGCATCGTCGGCCCAGCGGATCGCCAGGGCCTTCGCCCAGATCTGCTGGGTCACCCCCTCCGATTCCGCCCGGCGAAAGCCGAAACCGTTGAGCCGAATCGGATAGTCGGGAGTGATATCCACCTTGCTCACACCGATCCGGTATCCTTCGGCTGCGCTCGCAGCGCCCACCACGAACAGACCGAGCACTGTGCCGGCCAACACTGTGCCAGCCAACACTGTGCCGGCCAACAGCCCTATCCGATACGCACGCCGAGTTGCCATGCAGGGTTCTCCCGGAAGGTTCTGGCGACGACGGTCACACGCTGCGCGCGGCGCCCGGCCGCGCGCAGCCCTGTCTACCGTTGTGACGTGCCCGATGCGGTCTGTCAACAATCCGGACCGGATTGCCAGGTCCCGCGTCCCCAGCAGGAGCGGCGGGACCGGCCGGACCGGCCACCTACACCGCGCCCCCTTCTTCGAGCAGTCTGAGCCCCATGAGTGTGCAGAGGTCTTCGAGCGGTTTCTGGTAGTCGCCGTAGAAGACGACGCGGTGCAGCAGCGTCATCATGTCCCCTTGGATCACGTCGGCACCCCAGCCCAGGAACAGACGCCGGGCGTCGGGCACTTCCTGAGCGAATTGGGTGCGGCAAGCCAGCGGGCTCGTGCTCGTTTCCACAATCTTGCCAGGCGTATAGAGCAGCGTGTCAAGGTTGACCAGTTTGGCGCAGGTCACCGGCTGGTCGATCCGGTTCTCTACCTGGAGCGCCACGCCACCACCGGTGTCGCTCTGGGTCCGGATGACGAACGGCAGGCGCTCGCCCTGCGGGCCATCGAGCTTCGTGGCGGACGTGCAGTGGAAATGCACCATGGCGTTCTTGGAGGTGTCGATGACCGGATCGGTGATGAACCCGGGCACCTGGAAGGCGTAGGCGAACAGCAGCATGGTCAGCGTGGAGTCAATGTCCCCTTCACACGCGCCCACGTAGCCCAGATCGTTGAGCTTGCTGAAGGTCAGGCAGCCGCGCGGATTGCCCATGCAATGCACGCTGCACACCGCCTGCGCCTGCTCCTCGATCATGATTTTCCGGACGGCCAGGTAGTACCGGGCGGATTCGATGATCTCCTCCCGCGACGGTTCCTGGATCTCCTTGGCCGGGCGGATCCAGTACGCATCGGCTTCCGCCACCGCCGCCTGCATGTCGATCCCCTGGCAGGTCTCCAGCACGCGTTCGTTGGTGATCGTTACCAGGTCCGCCCCCAGCTTCTCCTTCACCTGCGCCGGGTCGCAGGCCAGCGCCGTGCCGTGCGGACCGCCGATGGCCAGAATCCGCGTGTGCTTCATCTTGGCCGGGACGCGCAGCAGTCTGACACCCCGATCAATGTCACTCCAGTTGCTGGTCGGCATCAGCACCACTTTCTTCCCGTCCTTGTGCCACTGCGGGAAGTACATCCAGTGGTGACCGCTGAACGGCTGCGAGAACAGCACGGTGGGCAGTCCGGTGTCAATCAGCTTGCTGATCACCGGCGGGTCTCCGCCGTGACCGGAGAGGTGGACGATGAACAGTGCGTCTGCCTCCTTCGCCTTTTCTGCAACCGCCATAACGTCGGCCGGCGGCACCAGATCGCCCCCCAGGAACTGGACGTCGCCGAGCTTCGTCTCCAACTCAGCGAAGTACTGGTTGAACTTGTCGATCTCTTCCGTGCGTTGCGTGAGGTAATGCTCTCCTGTGCGTCCGACGAACAGGCGATAGATTTTGGCCGGCGGCATGGGGGGCCAGTCAGATTCACCTTCTGCAGCAAGAGCGTTGCGGCGCACCAGTTGTGAGGCCAGCAAGGCCCCGCCCATCGCCGCGGCGCCCATGAACTCGCGCCGATTACAGCCTTGACACATCGTGTTTCTCTCCCGGAGTGAATGGGGGGCAGTGGTTAGCTAATCTGCCCATTGTCGAAGACTGGATATGCGGTGTCAACGAGCGCGACCCGGAGGCGGGGGACTGGGCGGCCGTCGCCGGCCCGGCCCGGCCCGGAGCGGGGGGGCACCTGCGGTGCGCGGCGCGCAGAAGCGGCTATAATGAGCTCGCGAAAGGAGACCACTCATGGAGCGCAAACGCACATCCCGCCGACGGTTCCTGACGGGTGCAGCGGCCGCCGGCGGCTGGCTGCTCGGACAACGGACCGGGGCCGCAGAGCCGGTGATGCGCAGCTCGCGTGTGACGCCGTTGGAGCCGACGGAGGGCGATGGTGACAGCGCCCCGCGGCCGCGCCAACTCGGCAGCAGTTCGCTGATCACCGTCATCACCCAGCCCACGTCGCGCGACGTCAATCCGCGTGCCGGCAGCTGGCCATACATCCGCGAGATCTTGCAGCGCGCCGGGTTGTTCTACGTCGAGCGTGCGCCGCAGGACTTGCCGGAGCTGGCACGCGGGATCCCCGCCATCATCGTGCTGGCCGGCGAGCTGCGGTTGACGCCGGACGAGCGGCACGCGGCGGGCCAATGCGTGAAGCAGGGAGGGGCACTGATCGGTGTGGGCGGCACGTCGGGGCTGGACGACGTGTTCGGGGTCCAGACCGCGGGGCCCGTGGCTGAAGCATGGCTCAAGGTGACCGCACCGCAGCATCCGATCACCGCGCAGCTGCAGAGTTCGCTGCACGTGTTCGGTGGCCATGCCGTCACCGTCCAGGCCGCCACGCCACTTGCCGACCTGGACCCAGGGGCTCAGGGAATACGCGGCAGCGCGGTCACCGAGCATCGGTTCGGTCAGGGATGCGCCATCCTGCTGGCGCCGGACCTGCTGTTCTCGATCGTCCACCTGCAGCAGGGTGTGCCGGTCTTGCAGGACAAGCCGCCCTCCCCGGACGGGCCGGCCATGACCAACGACGGCGCGCTGAAGGCCGAGGATGGCTCGGTGCTCGACTGGCAGCGCGACAGACAGCTGCTGACGCCCGACAACGCGCCGGCGTTTCTCGAGCCTGTGTCGGACGAACTGCGCGAGATCCTGCTGCGCAGCGTCCTGCATGCGGCGCGGCAGCAGGGGTTTGTCGTGCCGCTCCTGTGGTACTGGCCGCGGGGGCTGCCCGCAGTGGGGCACCTGTCGCACGACACGGATGGCAACGATCCACAGCTGGCCGCGGCGCTGCTGGACGTGATGCATCGCTGCGCCATCAAGTCTACCTGGTGCATGCTCTATCCGGGCGGGTACCCGCGCGACTTCTATCGCACGCTGCACGACCAGGAGTTCGAAATCGCCCTGCACTACGACGCCATGACGGGCGGTCCGCAGACCTCCTGGTCCAAGGAGAATTTCCTGCTGCAGCACCGCTGGCTCCTCGCGGAGGCGGGGCTTGACCAGCTGGCCTCGAACAAGAATCACTACACGCGCTGGGAAGGCCGGCTGGACTTCTGGCGCTGGTGTGAAGAGGCCGGCATCCAGGTGGACCAGACGCGCGGGCCGAGCAAGAAAGGGACCATTGGTTTTCCGCTGGGCGGTTCCCAGCCCTACTTCCCGCTCGACGATGAACGCGACACACCGCGGCTGATGAAGGTGCTCGAGGTGAACCTGCTCACCCAGGACCTGGTGGTCGTCTGCCCGCAGGAGTACGGCCAGCAACTGCTCGATTCCGCACTGCGCCATCACGGCGTTGCGCATTTCCTGTTCCATCCGGCCCATATCCAGAAGCCGCTGGTGGCCGAGGCACTGTCCGGCCTGGTGGACTACGGCCGCACGCAGGGCCTGGAATGGTGGACGAGCCGACAGATTCACCAGTGGGAAACGGCCCGGCGCGGTGTGCAGGCGACGATCGCAGCTGGCGATGTACTGACGCTGCAGGCCGGTCAGCCGCTCCGCGAGGCCACGTTGCTGCTGCTCGCGTTCGGACCTGCACCGCAGCACATCAGCGTCAACGGTCAACACGCACCCTGCACACGTTCGCATCTCTATGGCTTCGACTTCGATGCCATCTCCCTGGACCTCGCCGGCCAGGTCGAGGTCAGGATCGGGTGATCGTCCGGCCGTGCGCTGACGTTACGGGCGCAGCAGTGTGGCCGACATCAGGCCGACCACGACTTCATTCGCCAGGCAGCGCACGGTGAGCGACCGCAATTCGCGTTGCGGATCGAGCGGCAGGTCGAGGATGGTGGCACGCCCCTGACCCAGATCGATGCGTGGCGGGTAGGGGCCCGCAATGCAGAAGCTGTCACGCACGATGTCGTAGTCGGCCTCGATCGGCCACCACGTGGTGGGATTGTGCAAGGGCAACCGGGTCTCGCCCCCGTCTGCATACGCCATCACGATCTCGCCGTTGTCCAGCTGCGAGTGCATCGGATGGGTCGAGCCAGTAACCAGAAACCAGGCGTGGCGCGCTCGGCCGGCGAGCGGGACGGATGCCTCGGCCGGGAAGTTGTCCCACTGTGACACAAACGCCACATTCGGTTGCTCGCCAGGCCCGGGAGTTGCAAACGGAATGCCCGGCGGGCTGACGAATCGGCCCGCAGGTCCCGCCGCGGCCCGCAGGGCAGTGTCGTCGATCACGGGCACGGTCTTGCCGCAATAGCACCAGTCGCCGAATCCGTGCAGCGGGATCTGCAAGGAGCAGTAGGGGGAACGTGGTGTACGATATTCGTGTTTGAAGATCTCCGTCACACGGTCGTGCAGCACGCCGTGCAGATCCACGCACTCGAGTGCCTCGGACATGGCCGCGTCGCAGGCGCGCCAATCGACCACCGCGCCATGGATCGCGCTCCCCTCCGCCAGCTGGATGACAAGCGGATTCGTGCCCGGCACGAGCATCTCGGCCGGCACACTCACCACGGCCGACGGGGCATGCGGCGCGATTTCCAGCCGCACCGAGGCGCTGGCCAGGCCGCAACTCACTTGCGCCTCGGTCGCCACCGGCCGCGTGGCGTTGTTCTGCACGGTGAAGTGCACCTCGCCACGCTCCCAATCGACGGCCGCGGCGTCGACAGCCTGCGGCGGGCGGATCTCGAAATGCACCGGCTGCCACCAGGTGAACGCCCCCTGTTCCAGCTGCGCAAACACCGTGCGATGTCCCAGCTCGCCCGCGACCGTTCCTGTGAACCCCGCCCCTTGTGTGGCGGGCGCCGACAGCGCTTGCTGGGGATCCTGCAGCGCGCACACGCGCAGGCCGCCCGCCGGGCTCTCGGGCGGACAGGCCGCGTGAAACTCCTCGCCGCGTCCGGCCACGGGCGGCCCTGCCAGGCAGCCGGGGGCGGGCCCGGCCCAGCGAATGACGACCTGCGCGCCGTCCGCCTGGGGCGCTTCGATCTCCAACGCCGGTTCCCCCACGCTCGACACACATTTCCACTCGGCCGGCTGGCCGTTGACCGTCACGCTGGCCACGCCGACCTGGCGCGCCGCGACGCGCAACCGCAACTGCATCGGCCGTCGAAAGTGCGCACGCACGACGAAGCTCTCCGTGTCCCCCTGCTGCGAGTACGTGTAGCCCACGTCCGGCGTATCGATCGAAGCGGACGTCCAGGAACGCGGCAGACCCGGGCGGATCAGCAGCTGGCCCCCAAGCGCGTCGGGGACGATCCCGAACAGCCCTTGCACGAGTGTCCGGGCGTACATGCCGACCGTGTCGGCGAAATCGGTGCACAGCCCCGCCATCCGGCCGTGCAGCTCTGACGTGCCGATGCACGCGCCGGGCGCGCGGCAGCCGTACATCGAGTCCAGGATCGCGCCGCGCCACAAGTCGTAGGCCTGCTCGCGCCGGCCAACCTGCCAGTTGGCCAGCGCCGTGTGTGCCACTTCCACGCCGCAGACGTCACGGATGCTCCAGATATACGGCACCCAATTGGAGGCAAACAGCATCGTGCCACCGCCGTCGATCGGGAACCGTTCGAAAGCCGTGTCGCCATACCGCAGCATCTGCCAGGCCTGCAGCGGGTCCGGCACGTCGGAGTCGACCGGATGGTAGACGCTGGGCAGTTCGGCGCTCGGATGCAGCCGCCGCAGGCCGAGCAGGTCCCGGTACTCGGCATACCAGCCCGCGCGCGGCATCCACAGCACCTGGTTCATCGCGCTGCGGATCTTGGCCGCCTCCTGTTCCCACGGCGCGGGGTCTTCGCCGAGCAGCCGGGCGAGCCGGCCGGCCAGCAGGTTCGCCCGGTAGTTGTAGGCCGATGCCTGCGTGCACCCGCTGCCGCTGTAATGATGCGCGTCGCTGATGAACGTATTGGCCACGTTTTCGTAGAGGCCGTCGTGGTCCGGGTCGAAACACCGCTGCTCCCACCGCAGGTGATCGACCAGTACCGGCCACATCTGGCGGGCGAAGTCCAGGTCGCCCGTCCACTGCAGGTGCCACAGCAGCTGGTCAATGTAGACCTGCTGCATGTCGTACGGGTTCCGCGTGTCCGGGGTCGGATGCGCCGGAATGTAGCCGCGGCTGAAGAACAGCGAATCGCTGGCCTGCTGAGTCAGATTTCGCTCCGGATCCGCATGCGGCTGGCCCGTCGCCGGTTCTTTGAGCTGCACGTCGCCGAAGGTGCGGAAGTGCAGCTGAGCCCGGTCGTGCCAGCCAAACTCGCTTCCCACATACGCCCCGCGCCAGCCGAGGTAGGGCTTGTGCCAGGCAACGCCGCCGTGTACGAAG
>DAISIS010000210.1:5188-9021 GCA_036821925.1 Pirellulaceae bacterium | reverse complement strand
CGTCCCCCGCGTCCTGGACGATGAAGCGTCCGCCGGTGCAGCTGGTGCGGAGCGGCGCGTCCAGTTCCAGCGCCCAGAACGGCAGGTCCACGATGTGGGGCGCCATGCCGGGTGTCCAGCCGCCGCTGAAGTTCATGAACGAACAGTTCTCGTAGGCGCTGCGGGTGATGAGCGGATTGTAGGCGCACACGGGTGCGGGCCCGACCCACAGGTCCCAGTCCAGATCGGCCGGGGGCTCGGTGGCCGGCGGGTTGCCGATGCCTTCCGGACCCTGGTTCATCACATTGAAGGTGCGGACGACGCTGATCGGCCCCAGCTGGCCGCTGCGGATCCGCTCCACGACGCGACGGTAGTTCTCGGCGGCGTGGATCTGCGTCCCCACCTGACTGATCCGCTGGTGCCGCCGGACCGCTTCCTGCATGGCCAGCGTCTCTGCCACGTGCAGCGACATCGGCTTCTGGACGTAGACGTCCTTACCGGCCGCACAGGCGGCGACGGTCATCAGGCAATGCCAGTGCGGTGGAGTCGCGATGATCACCGCATCCACATCCGGCTGTTGGAACGTTTCGCGATAGTCGCTGTACGGCTTCGCCGTCGGGTACTTGGCACATGCCGCATCGCGGCGTTCTTTCCACACATCGCACACGGCCGTGACGACGACGTCCTGGTGTGCCGCGCAGTTGTCGAGATTCCCCATGCCCATGCCGCCGGCGCCGATCAGGCCGATCTGCAACCGGTCATTGGCACCCACGCGTGCGGGACCGGCAAGCGCCCGGGCCGGCACGAAATACGGCACAGCCACCCCCGCGGCGCCGGCCGCCGCCGTCTGTTGGATGAACCTGCGTCGTGAAACAGTCTGCACACGCTGCGACATGACAACCGCCTCCGTAGAACAGGAGTGACCGGATATCCCCAGATATCAGATCCCCAGATATCCCCAGATCCCCGCCGAACAACGCCCTCATTAGACGCCGGCGCCGCGCGCATCGCCAGTAGACACTCGGCCTGGATCGGAATTCGTGGTATAAAGGTCGTCCGGAGGTGCCACCATGAACCGTTGTTTACTCCTGTTGACCTGGTTGCTCACCCAGCCCCTGGTACTGGCCGCGGAGCCGCTCGATATCGGTTCGCGGCGCGAGTTATTCGTGGATGGAGCGTTGATCGAGCGGCTGGAGGGCCGAGCGGAACTGCGGCTCCAGTCCCCCACGCCACAGAACGTGGCCCTGGTCACCGATGCGCCCTGGGAGGGAAACGCGACCAACTACGTCACCGTCTTCCAGGATGGCCCGCTGTATCGGATGTACTACCGCGGCAGCCACGCCTCGTACCTCGGCGGCCAGGACCGCCCGAGTTCGCAGGATCGGTACTGTTATGCGGAAAGCACGGACGGCATCCACTGGATCAAGCCCACGTTGGGACTCTTCGCCTGGGACAATTCGACGCAGAACAACATCGTCTGGGACGGCGTCGGAGCGCACGCGTTCGTGCCGTTCCGCGACCCCTGTCCGCAGTGTCCGGCCGATGCTCAGTATAAGGCGCTGGGCGTGGGGAACGGACCGCACGGCCTGTACGCCTTTCAATCGGCCGACGCAATTCACTGGAAGCTGATGCAGCCCGATCCGGTGCTCACAGCCGGGGCATTCGATTCCCAGAACCTGGCGTTCTGGGACGCGGAGCGGCACGAATACCGCGAATACCATCGCGATTTCCGCGACGGCCGGGACATCCGTACAGCCACGTCGCCGGACTTCCTGCACTGGACCGAACCGGAATTCCTCAGCTACACGGCCCAGGTGGATCCGGGTCGCCCGGCGGCGGCCGCCACCGTTGTGCACGACCCGGTGGGCGGCCAGTATCCACCCGGTCGCGTCAGCGAGTTGTACACGAACCAGATCGGGCCCTATTACCGCGCGCCGCACCTGCTGATCGGTTTCCCCACACGGTACATCGACCGCGGCTGGACGGCGTCAGCCAAAGCGCTGCCGCGGTATGATTACCGGCAGACCCGGGCCGCAGGTTCTCCCCGGGAGGGCACGGCCATCACCGACGTGATGTTCATCGCCAGTCGTGATCGACAGCATTTCTCGGTGTGGCCGGAGTCGTTCCTGCGTCCCGGACTGCGGACGCGCGACACGTGGTTTTACGGGGACATGTATCAGAACTGGGGGCTGGTCGAGACGGCGTCAGCGCTGGAGGATGCCCCCCGAGAGCTCTCGATGTACGTCACGGAGCGGACGCTGCAGGAGACCGGCGCGGTGCTGCGCCGCTATACGCTGCGGATCGACGGGTTCGTAGCGCTGCACGCGCCGCTGGCCGGCGGCGCGCTCCTGACCCGGCCGCTCACCTTCGCAGGCCGGCAACTCGTGCTGAATGTGTCCACTTCGGCGGCCGGCTCGGTCCGGGTCGAGATCCAGCAGGGCGACGGCCAGCCCTTCCCCGGTTTCGCCTTGGCCGACTGCGACGAAGTCTACGGCGACGATCTGCAACGCGTGGTCACCTGGCACGGAGATTCCGACCTCGGCGCGCTGGCTGGCCAGACCGTGAGACTGCGGTTCGACCTGAGCGATGCAGACGTGTTCGCGCTGCAGTTCACGCAGTGAATCGGGCGGATGCTGCGCCGTGGCCGGCACACGGGGGGGCCTACCCCGGGTCGCGCCGCGGCGCAGCAACCGCTTCGAGCGCCGCCAAAGGGCCGGCGGCGCGCAACTGCTCCATCTGCGCCACGTCGTGCACCAGCAGGGTGCCGGCGAACGCCAGCGAGTTGCAGGAGATGGATTCGAAGCACTCCCGCACGCGCGGCACGAACAGCATCCAGCGGCGGGTGACCAGCAGGTTGTAGGCCCCGCTGACGCGTGCCCACGGTCCGGAGGTTGGCCCCAGTGCGTGCCGGCGCAGCATCTGCGTATAGCAGCTCAGTGAGCACTCCGCCATGCGCGCGGCATCGCTCGCCTGCGCCGGGTCCCAGAACACAAGCGAGTGCGCAAAGGGCAGGTCGCGTGATTCCAGGATCGTGCCCGGGCAGCCCTGAGCGTTATCCAGGAGCGGCTCGATGGGGGTCCCACAGGGTGATCCGTTGGGCACCAGTGGCAGCGGCACGACCTGCAGGTGCTTGTGCCTCTGGCTGGCACCCGATGTGACACCCGAGTTGTAGAACCCGAGCGATTCGTATTCCAGCAGGCACCGCCACAGGGCCCGGAAGTCCTCCGCCGTCATCAGCGATTCCTGGTGCTCGAACTTCCGCGTCACGATCAGCAGATGCAAGTCGACTACGTTGTACTTGTTCAGAATACAGGCGTGGCTGTCCGAGGCGTCGGCCACGTACAGCGCGGTCTCATACGGCAGGAACGGGTTGCGATGGGCATCGTGCGGTGGCTTGTGCCGCAGACTCGACACCATGCGCACGAGAAACCGGATGCCATGATCCTCCAGGTACGCTGAGCGGGTGCGTATCGGTTCCAGCGCCTGCAGACGCAGCGCAGCGGCGGACGCCGCCCGGACGCGTTCCAGAAGCGTACCCGGTGCAAAGACCCCTCGCAGACCACTCTGCCGCCGCCGACTCACCATCCTGTCCACCACCGCTCGTTGTCCCACCGCTCCCTTGGGGTTTCACGCACCCCTGAGGTTACCAGAAACCGGCATTTGGATAAGCCCCAATCGGCCGGAAACGGCCCCGACTTACCCCCCGGCAGCGTCCCTGTCCGCGGTCGCCCGGCACCTCCCGCTCACCGTGCTCTCGAGTGAACAGCCTGGGAGGCCGCCAGGTTCGCGGCGCGCGGGAGGGTTACGTGGGGAACGATCGAATGTGCAACTCCCGCGTCGGAAATGGGAACTCA
>DAISIS010000210.1:0-5088 GCA_036821925.1 Pirellulaceae bacterium | reverse complement strand
GGGTTACGTGGGGAACGATCGAATGTGCAACTCCCGCGTCGGAAATGGGAACTCAATTCCGGCGGCCTTCAGTTCGCGATAGGCGGCCGCATGCAGCTCGTGGACCACCGCCTGGCGGTTTTCCAGATCCGGCAGAAAGCAGTTGAGAACGAAAATGAGCGAGCTCTCGCCAAACTCCGAGAACACTACCCCCGGTGCCGGATCCTTCATGATCAGGGGGTGGTTACGCGCGATATCCAGCAGGATGCGCCGCACCAGCTCAGGATCGCTGCCGTAGGCCACGCCGAGTCGGACCACCACACGGTTGACGGCGTTCGTGAGTGTCCAGTTCAGCAGCCGGCCCGTGATGAAGTCCTTGTTGGGCACGATGAACTCGTGGCGGTCCCAGTTCATGACCGTCGTGGCGCGCATGCGGATCTTGGACACCACGCCCGTCACATCGCCGATCGTGACCACATCGCCGACGCGTACCGGCTGCTCAAACAACAGGATCAACCCGGACACGAAGTTGGCGAAGATCTCCTGCAGGCCAAAGCCCAGTCCCACGGTCACGGCGGCCACCAGCCACTGGTAACTGCCCCACGAGATGCCCAGCCACTTGAAGGCGGCGATCATGCCGATAATGATCACCACGTAGCGGCAGATGGTGGTGAATGCGTAGCGGGTGCCGGCGTTGACCGGTAGCTGGGTCAACACTGAGAGTTCCAACAGGCCGGGGATGTTCCGGGTGGCCAGGACGGTCACCAGGACGATCGCCAGCGCCACGATCAGATGGATCAGCGTGATGTGCGTGGTCTGGCTGTCAGCGCTGACCGTCCACAGGCGGAAGCGGTCGAGGAATCCCAGGGCCGGCAGGACGTCGATCCAGATGAACCAGAGCCCGACGATGCCGCCGAGCACGAGCAGCGCGTGGCACAGGCGGCGGCTCTGCTCACCGATCGTCTCCAAATCCGTCTTCGGCTCTTCGACGGCCAGCGAGGCAACCTCAGTCGCGTCACTCTGCGGCCCGGCCTGAGCGCGCCGCTGCTGCGCCCGCTCGATCGCCAGCCGCCGCCGGACAATCAGCAGCCAGCGATTGACCATGGCTCCCGCGACAATCAGGAATTCGATCAACAACACCGTCCGCAGCAGGCACGACACCAGTTGCCAGACGGTGTAGTGATAGCCGATCACGGACAGCGTCAGCAGACTGCTCAGGCCGGCGAAAGCCAGCCCGTACCAGACGACGCGGAAGCGGTACAGCCGCGTATCGGCGGCCGTCGCCTGGAGCGACCGGAACAGCAGTCCTTCCGGGCGGAGCACGCGTTGCACGAAGACGAGCGCCGCGATCAGAGCGCCGATCGTACACAGCCGGGACAGGGATTCCTCGGCGCGTCCGAGCGTCAGCGCGTGGGGTGACTGGCGGCTGACGTCGGCGTGCAGCAGTGCAGCGAAGAAGACGAGCGGCAGCGTCACCATCATCAGCCACCGCAAGTTGCCCCGCAGGGCCTGCCGCACCCCCTGCGGCCAATGGAAATGGGCATCAGCCAGGCCGTGCGGCCGGCAGACCTGCCGCAGCAACTCCAGGACAATGTACAGGATGGCCGCCGACTGGAGTCCGGCCGACACCATCTTGGCGAAGTCGGTGCTGTCCAGCAGCTGTCCGAGGCGCCAGGAGATCGCCTGCATCAGGATCGGCCACAGGGCGGCGATCAGCACCGTCCAGAGCAGCGCCATGAGCGTCACGGAGAACCGGCGGCAGCTGCCGCTGGCGGCCTGGTCCCCCAGCCGCGTGATCGCGTGCCGCAATCGCGGCTGTGCCAGCAGCCACGCCAGCCAGACAAGGCCGAAGAGCACGGCGGGGAACAGCCACTGCGCAAGGTCGTGACCCAGCAGCCGCACCAGGTTCCACCAGCGGGTCGCGTCGCCCAACACCTGCACGGCGGGGAGGCAACGCTGGAAATCGCGCCGCGACAGCGGATCGCTGCTCTGAATCCACAGGACATGCTCATCGATGTACTGCTCGTAGTCCGAGACGGCCGACACCAGCTGCCGCTCCGTACTCTCCAGCTCCACCAGCCGCTGGAAATACGCGTCGAGATTCTGTTGGAGCGTGGAGAGCGCCTGCAGCTGCGTATCGACCAAACCGCGCACAGCGCGTTCCAAGTCGCTGTCGGTGAGCCACGTGGGTCGCGACTCGAGATCGTTCAGGAACGTCTCCACGAAGTCCACGTTGGTCAGCTTCGATCGTTCTTCGGCCAGATCGATGATCTGCAGCTGCACATCCCGGATCCGGCGTTCCCGCTGGCGGCTGTTCCGGCGGAAGTCGCGCACATCGGGCAGGTTGGCGTCCTCCTGCCGCAACAGCAGGCCGATCGCATAGTTCAAGCCGACCTGCTCGACCTTGCCGCGCATCGACTTCGCCTGTTGCCGCGTACGTTCCAGCAGCGTCTTCGCGTTCTCGAGGTCGCGGTTCACGGCCTGGATTTTGTCGAGCAGTTCGCCGCTGCGCTTGGCCAGTTCGGCGCTGCGCACGGCCAGCGTCTGCAACGGTCCGGTGGTTGTGGCCGCCTCGAGACGGGCCACTTCCGCCTGCCGCTGCACCTCGACTGCCCGGCGTTCCTCCACCGCCTGACGCCAGGCAGCGACCCGCTTTTCGGCCAGAGACACTTCGCGGTTGGCCAGATCGAGTTCGAGCGGCAGCAGATCGGTCGTCGCGGCATAGGCGGCCAGTTCCCGTTCGGCAGCCCGCTTCTCCTGCTGCGCCGCGGTGATCCGCGCCCGCACGCGCGCCTGCACCGCCTCGGCCTTCGGCCCGGTGCCAGGCAACGCCGCTTTCAGTTCGTTCTCCAGCGCCCCCTGCAACTCCTCGAGCGCGCGCTGGCGTTCGGGAATCTCCGCGCGGCGGCTCTGCCGGCGCGCCTGTTCCTGGTCCAGCTGCTCCTTGCGCCGCCGGGCCTCCTCCAGCTTCTTCTCTTCCTCGTGGAGCAGTTCCTCCAGCTTGGCCAGCGTGGCGCCCGGCGGAATGTCGATCTTGGCAGACGCGGGGGCCGCCGACAGCTGGGCGCGGGCCCGCTCCTGGTTCTCGTCGGCCAGTTCAATCCGTTCGGCCCACACCGCCTCCTGCGCCGCGAAATCGCGCGCGGCGGTCAGTTCCTGGAGCACCTCCTGCCAGATGCTCCGGATCTCCGCCCGCGCGGCGTCGTCCAGCTCGGTCAGCTGATCGACATTCTTCAACCGCCGCTCCGCCGACTCGACGGTCTGCGTTTCGGCGGGCGCCTGCGGCACCGGCTTCTCAGCCGGCACCTGCGCCGCGGCCGGGCTGCAGGCGGCCAGCATCACGAGCAGCAGGGCCACCGGCTGCCTCACCGTGCCGCCGCCCAGGCGGCGGAGCACCCGGCTGCCAACCGCCGCGCCACTGCGAGACAGCCTCGGCCTTGCGTTACGAACCCCCATGGCGGTTCCTCACACCCCAGCCCGTGCCCTGACATCCGTCCCGGCAACGGCACCTCATGGCGCTGCGACTTCCCACTTCTCCACCGGTATGGTGCCCGCGCGGACCTGCAGCAGCACTTCACCGCCCCGCAGCTCCACCGTCCCGAACCCGGTCTCGGTGCAGAGGAAGCTGCGGAAATCGCCCACCTGGGAGCGGACAGAAAGCGTCTTCGTGACGGCGTCGTAGCGCGCGCCGGTGAGCCCCTGCAGCAAGGCATAGCTGGACATCGCCCGCGCGTACCAGTGTCCGCATTCGTACTCGTTGAAGGGATTGCGCCGGACGCCGTCGTACCGCAACCGACAGGTGCGCACGATGTCCAGCCCCTCCTGGACACACCCCAGCATGCACAGGTGGGCAGCCACCTGGTATTCGATGCCGGTCCAGACCTCGTCGCTGTAGACAAACGGCAGCAGCGGCTTGCCGCCACGCGGCCAGGAACACAGCAGCAGTCCGCCGTCGTCCCCCATGGCGAACGTGGGACGCTGGGGATTCGCGTGGGTCGACAGATCACGCTTCAGGTTGTACCGGTGGACGGCCAGCAGGTGACTCCGCACTTCCGGCACAGGCAGAATCGGTTCATCGATCCCACACACGGCAGCCATCCAGAGCCCGAGCACGCCGTCCGACAGGCAACCGGTCCCGTACTGGTACTTCGGTCCCTGCTCGTTGACCAGCTCCGCCGTGCGGCGATACGCGTCACTCTGGTCGGCCGGATTCGTGGGGATGAAGTTGTGGTCGAGCCCCTCTTTCTGGACGATCTGTATGAAGTACTCCCCGTTGAACAATTCGCTCAGCATCCGCTGCTGGCCTTTGTCGAGCAGCTGCTGGTAGATGGTCACGTCGTCACCTGCCGCGGTCCCCATGGCGACCGCCGCCTTCAACGCTCCGAGGTAGAAACTGCCACAGTGTCCATCGGGACCGAAATAGTTGATGTCGTACGTGTTGTGGTGGTCCTCCTCCAGCAGGCCGGTGTGACGCGGATCGTACTTCGCAATCATGTAGTCCAGGCTCTGCTTGATGAGCGGCCAGTAGGCTGCCAGCCATTGGTCATCGCCCGAGATGCGCCATTCCCGGTAGGCCTTCATGATCCCGCCCAGCTGCCCGTCGGCGGCGTCAAAGGCGCCCCCTCCCTCCGCGATCGGCAGGTTGGCGCGGAACGCCTGCCGACCCTGCTCGTCCTGCGATTCGTGGTATTCCGTCTGCCGCAGCGACCGCTCGAGCGACGGGAACAAGTGGCACAGGGCCTGCGCGTAGTTCCAGACGTGCGTGCACGAGCCTGCGCAGCAGCCGCTGTTATCGCTGCAGCCTTCGAAGCACCACAGCCGCCCGTCCTGCTGCCGCAGCACTGTGGGCGACTTGATGATCGTCAGGTTGGCAGCTACCGCCTCGAGCACTTCGGGTGGCAGCGTCGAGTCAAAGAACGCGTCACGGAACACCGCGCTGCGTGCCCGGAGCTCAGCGTAATTGTTGCGCCAGTGCTGCGCGACCTCTGCCACACTCTGGAACTGCATGGAGTACCACGGAGTATACGACTCGGGTATCTCACAAGCGCCCGCCGCGCAACAGCAGGAAGCCTGCTGCGGTTCCGCCACCAAACCTGCGAAGTCGTCGCC
>DAISIS010000209.1:0-9035 GCA_036821925.1 Pirellulaceae bacterium | reverse complement strand
TGATACCAGCTCTGCACCCACTGCTGGTACCGCTCCAGCTGCTGGTGCCAGTCGCCCGGCTGGCAGCCGAGGACGCTCCGGGGCAGCTGCGGATCGTGCAGCGGCGTGTACTCGATCGCCAACCGCGCGCCGGCCGCCGTCTTCTGGACCTGGTAGAACTTGGAGAGGGCCTCCAGATCCTGAGTCATCAGGTACAGGCCCGCGCCGCGGGCCGGGTCGAAGGCCCCGATGATCTGCAGCGGATTCCCGGCACCTGCGTACGGTTCGCGCAGGAAGACGCGCGCGGCCGTGATGATATCTCCGCGCCGCGGGCACCAGACCCAGCTGGCCGCCGGCTCACCGCCGAAGGTGATGCCCTGCAGCTCCGGGAACAGGAAGCTGGTCTTGGCCGGGTCCTGACCGTTGAGCTCGATGGAGGCCTGCAGTCCGATCTCCCGCGGGTCCCGCACATCGATCTGCACGCTGACCTGAACTGGTGGCGAGATCTTGTCACAGTTCAGCTCGATCCGCGCGATCGCGTCCTGCGCAGCGTCTGCGGTCGTCACGCGCGTGACGACGAACTCTTCGGAGTTCACTTCGAACCCGTCCCCCAGCACGCGGAACAGCGGGCCCGGCCGCACCGCCGCCTCCAGCCCCGCCCCGCTCCGGTTCGTGACCTGCTCCACCCGCAGGCCCGGGCTCACACGCAGCGCCAGCGTCATCGACTGGGCACTGACCGTCAGCAGCGGGCCGTCGCGCGTGATGCCGGTGGCGGGCACCTCGATCGGTTGACGGGCGGGCGGCGGTGGCGCAGCCGGTCGCAGTTGCGTGGCCGCCGTGGCCGGTCCCGGCGTGTCGCTGAGCGTCAGCGCCACGAGCCCGAAGGCCCCGCGCCGCATGCTGTCCACAAGCGTCAGCTCCTGGAGTGTCCTGGCCGGATCCAGCGCCAGGGCGTAGGTGTGCAGCGCGCGGGAGACCGCGTGCTCGCGCGTGTCGACCGCCAGCGGGAACTGGTCCTCGGAGGTGCCATCGGTGTAGGCAATCCGCGCCACGAAGCGATGCACATGCCGTACCTGGCCCGCGGCGCCGGCATAGGAGGGCTCGTCCTGCAGCGGAAAGAGCGCCGCCAGGAGCAGATACGCCTCGCTGGCCCGGCCGGTCAGCGGGATGCTGATCTGCCCCGGCGCGCCGAGCGGCGTCATGATGACCGCATCGCGGCCCGCCCGTACCTGCAGCGGGATGCCCGAGGCGGTGAGGGGCCCCTCCGGAATCCAGCCGTGCAGGCCCATCCGCCGGACCAGCTCCGCACCCGACTGATTCCCCGGCGGCAAGGCGACGGCGCGCCAACCTGTGTCCGGCGTTGGCCACCCCGGCGCGTAGGGAAAGGTGTCGGCCAACGCGATGACCGGCCGCTGGTCCTGGAAACGCAGTTCGGCAATCTCCAGACAGGCGTCGTCCTGCGCCGCCTGCACCTGCACCGCCAGCGTGCGGATTTCCGGCACCGTGACGCGCGCCACCGCCACGTGCCACTGGCCGTCCGCCGTGACCTGGTTCTCGCGAATCACATACTGCTCCTGCAACCCCGCCGGCCCACCGCCCGACGACACGTGCAGCACATAGTCGTCCCAGTTGCGCAGATGCCGGCCACGATAGCGCATGACGACGTAGCGCGCGCCGCAGATCGGCACGTCCAGTTCACGCGACCACTTCGTACCCCGGGTGCCATCTTGAACCGAAAAACACAACACTCCGTCCCGCACCAGCTGATCGTGCCTGGGCGTGTAGTTCCCCAGCCACGCTGGCTGAGCGGTCCATGCGCCGGCCTCCCTCAGCTCGACGACGTGTGCCTGCACAGGTGCCTCGGGCCGGTGCAGTTCGACAGCATCCTCCGGCAGCAGATCGGAACACGCCACATAGTCGACCTCCAGCACACCGGGGCCGGATTCATCGGCATAGCACTGCAGGGCAATCTGCGTGATCGGCGAACTGACGTCACAATCCGCCAGATACACCGCCAGGGTGTGCCATTGCCCATCCACCCGAATGCCGTCACCCGGCAGCACTCGCACGCCGTCGCGACCCGGCCGACTGTCTTTGAGCCAGACCACGTAGTCCGGTTTGCCGGCGTCATAATGTACGGCGCGGTAGCGGATCACCAGCCACGGCGCGAGCTCGATGTCGAGCGGCTCGTCCAGCGACCGCGACCATTTCATGCCTGCGCCCGGCGTGAGCACTGCGAAACGGCCCACGCCCCCGTCGGCACTCGCCACCGGATTCTCGGCGTGTGGGCTGAGCCACTCGGGCCGCGCCCGCCACGCGCGCACGTCGTCGAAGTCATCGCGCCAGGCGTCTTCGCCCCAGACGATCGCTCCCGGCCACAGCAGAAGCGCGACAAGCAGTGCCCGGGCGCCCCGTACCCGGCCAGCACGGCGGCACAGAAAGGACTCACGAGCCACGGCACAGTCTCCGACGGAAGACGGTCACTTTTCAATCGCCTCGGCAAAGGCCTTGAGCAGGTAGGCGCGACTCTGAGTCAGCGCCGCCGTCATGGGGTCCGGTTCCGGTTCAAAATGCATGAACGGATTCACAAACCCGCTGTATCGAATGTCTGCCAACGCGCGCAGCCAGGGACGCATGTCGGTCGGTCCGATGCCTGGCAGCTGCTCCGTCCCCTCCGCGTGCTGCCACGCATAGAAGAATTTCAGCTGCTCGCAGGCGAGCCGAATGGACTCTTCCACCGACTCACCGTTGAGCTGCACGTGGTAGGGCGCCAACGCGATCCCTAGCCGGGGATGACGATTGAGGTCAGTGAACGCCTTGAACGAATCGAGTTTGTTGAGCAGCGATGCGCCCGAATGGTTCTCGATGGCCAGCGTGCAGTTGGACTGCTCAGCCAGCTCCAGTTCCGGCTTGAGCGATTCGAGGAACTGCCGCATCTGCCGCGTGAGCTCCGCGGCCGTGATGTCGGTTCCCTCGACGTTGCTGCTGCCCCGGATCACCACGCAGCCACCGAGTTCGCCCAGCAGTCTGGCAAAGCGGCTGAACGGGGCGGAGTAGCACGAGGCGCTGGTCAGCGTCAGCTTGTTCTCGTCCAGGAGCGCCCGGAATTTCTCCAGCCCCAGCCGCTCCAGGCCGTCCTCCAGATGCTCACACAACGGCCCCGCCCATTCGAAGTGGGACCACACGTCAATTCCTTGGAAACCCAGCGCGCCAATACGCCGCACGGCGTCGGCCAGCGGTAACCCGCGATAGTGCAGCGACGAAGTGGATAGCTTCATCTCCCAACGCGGCGCTGCGGCGGCTGCGGCCGCCACCGGCCACGCCGCCACGGCGGCAGCACTCGCGGCCAGGAACCGACGCCGAGTCACACAGGCAGAGGGCAGACACGCGGTGCGATGGGCTACGTTCATCGAGCAGCTCCTTGGTGCGGTTGAAGCGACTTCAGCATCCCGACAGATGCTGCATTCTAACCGCTGCAGAGCATGACAGTCAGCCGCAGGAACCGCACGATGAACCGGCCAGATGCTTGAAACGGTGTGACGCTGATCAACTCGGCTGCGAACGGTTGCCGATAAGTAGAAGTGCAGAATCTGTATTGTGGCGGACCGGGTGCGCCCTGGGCGGGGGACCGGGCCTCGTGCTTCAAAGTCTTTTCCCGCAGGTGGTTAGCACGATAAAGAAACGCTCTATCCCGCAAACGCCCGCCTCAGTACACTTGCATGCCCTATGCCCAAGAAGCTTTGCGTATAAGCACTTGGCTCTGCCAGGACGGTTGGGATCTGGTCGACAACGGATGGAGACGCAGCACCGTGTTCCCTGATCGGGCGGCGCGTTGGCGATGGTGGCTTGTGGCCAGCCTGTGCTGGCTGTGCGCAGACGCCCTGTTCGCGCAGTACCCCGAGGCCCCCGCGCCAGCGTCAGCGCCCTTGCCGGCAGTGGATCCACTGGCCCCGACACTGGTCGAGCAGCCGTTCTTCGATCTCGACGCGTACCTCGACAACGGCGGCGTCACGGGCATGATGCACGATGACTGGCACTGGCAGCTGTTGCCGACGGACTTGATCTACAAGTCCTACCTGGCCGGAATGAAGGAACCTCGCGCCGGCACCTCGATCACGTTTATCGAGGACGACGCCCGTTTGTGGGAGGGGGTACTCGGCGCGCGCATCGGTTTGCTGCGGTTCGGCGATCAGGACCCACTCCTGCCACAGGGCTTCCAGCTGGATGCCGAGGGTGCCGCCAACGTGCGACTCGATGTCGACAGCCAGGTGGACGTGCGTTCCACCGATTATCGAGTCGGGGTACCTGTGACCTACGGTTTCGGCATCTCCCAGCTCAAGTTCGCCTACTATCATATCAGTTCGCACTTGGGCGACGAGTTTGTGCTGCGGCACCCCGGATACCAGCGTCTGAACTGGTCGCGCGACGCCCTGGTGCTGGGCTACTCGATGTACGTGACCGAAACCGTCCGCCTGTATGCTGAAGCCGGCTGGGCGTTCCAGTGCGAGATCAACGAACCGTGGGAGCTGCAGTTTGGTGCCGATTGGGCGCCCACCTCACCGACCGGCTTTCGCGGCGCTCCGTTCGCGGCCGTCAACGGCCACCTGCGTCAGGAAGTGGACTTCGGCGGCAACCTGACCGTCATGACCGGCTGGGCCTGGGTCACCGACCGCGACCGCCACATGCTGCGGCTGGCTCTGCACTACTACAACGGCAAGAGCAGTCAGTACTCGTTCTACCACCACTCGGAAGAAGCCGTCGGGCTCGGATTCTGGTACGACTTCTGAGCGACATGAGATCCGCACGGCGCCCGGGGGTCATTTCGGCCGGTCATTTCGGCCGGATCAGGCCAGGTTGGATATCCAGCTCCAACGATTCGGTGGCCTCAGCGCGCAGCCGTTCCACTGCGATCGCGCCCATCACGGCGTTATCTGTGCACAATTCCAACGGGGCAATACACAGTTCCACTCCCGCCTGCTGCGTGGCAGCGGTCAAGCGTTCGCGCAGCAGCTGGTTGGCCGCCACGCCGCCCCCGACACACAGGCGTTCGAGCCCCGTGCGGCGCAGCGCGAGGAGCGATTTGGCGACCAGGCAGTCGACCACTGCTTCCTGGAAGCTGGCAGCCAGGTCGGCCACCTGCTGCGCCGGCAGGTGAAGCGCACGGAAGTCGCACCGTCCCATGCCGGTGATCGCGTACCGCACGGCCGTCTTGAGTCCGCTGAAACTGAAATCCAGGCGGGCGTCGTCTTTCAGAAACGGCCGCGGCAGCGTGTAAGCGCGCGGATCACCGCCGCGCGCTGCGCGCGAGATGGCCGGGCCCCCCGGGTACGGGAGGCCGAGCATGGAAGCGACCTTGTCAAACGCTTCGCCGGCCGCATCGTCGATCGTGCCGCCGAGCCAGGCGAAATCGCTCGGGCTGTGGCACCGGTACAGGCTCGTGTGACCACCACTGACGATGAACCCGACGCACGGGAAGACGTCCCGGCCGGTGGCCACGCGGCAGGCGTAGACGTGGGCGTGCAGATGGTTGACCGCCACCAGCGGCTTGCGCAGCGCCACGCACAGCGTCTTGGCGGCGACCAGGCCGACCAGCAGCGAGCCGGCCAGCCCCGGGGTGTTGGCCACGGCAATCGCCGACAGGTCGTCGAGCGTGATGCCCGCCCGGCGCACCGCCTCGTCCACCACCGGCAGAATCCGCTCGACGTGCGCGCGGGCGGCGATCTCGGGCACGACACCGCGGTACCGTTCGTGCAGCGCATCCTGCGAGGCCACGACCGATGACAGGACTTCCAGCCGCTCGTTGACAACCGCTGCGGCCGTCTCGTCACACGTTGTTTCGAGCGTCAAGACAACGTTCATGTTCCGCTGGGCTCGGCCGGGGTGTCGCCAGGCGTCTGAGCCGCCACCGGGTGGATCCGGCTACGCAGATACTCGAGCGCTTTGTCCAGCTGGCGATCCACGAACTCCGCCGCCAGCGTCTCGGCCGCTTCATCGGCCGCATCATCGGCCGCTTCATCGTCGGGCGACGCGGGGTCCGCCAGCGCGTCGAGCTGGTTGAACCGCACACCGAGCTGCAGCAGGTCGCGGTCGCTGTACGCGATCGCGTAGCCGTCGTCGGGCGTCACGCCCCATTCATCAGACTCGGTCGCGGTCGGGGTGCGGTGGATATTCTTGCCGCTCGGGCGCTGGTACCCGGCCGTCGTCAGCTTCAGCGCGCTCTTGCCGTGATCCAGATCGATGATGTTCTGCACACTCCCCTTCCCCCACGTACGCTCGCCCACAATCACCGCCACCTTGTGATCCTGCAAGCAGGCAGACACGATCTCCGCCGCGCTGGCGCTGAACCGATTGACCAGCACGGCCAGGGGGAAGCCTGGGGGGATGAGCGTGCCTTCAGCGCGGGCGTCCCACGGCGGCGGGTTATGGGCCCGGCCGACAACGCTCACGATGCGTCCTTCGTGCAGAAACAGGTCGCTCACCTCGATCGCCTGATTGAGCATGCCGCCCGGATTGAAGCGCAGATCGAGCACCAGCCCCTGCATGCCGTGCGCGAGCAGCTCACGGAGCACCCGCGCCAGGTCGTCCGCGGTGACCCGGCTGAACGCCGCCAGCCGGACATAGCCGATCTTGTTGTCCGCGTCGCAGAAGTAGTCCCAGACACCGTCCGCGCTGCGGCGGTACCCCAGTACCGTCGGCTGCTGAATCAGCTCGCGCTTCAACGTCACCGTCTGCGGCTCCGTGTCGGCACGGTGGAGCACCGAAATCGTCACCTCCGTCCCCGGTTCGCCCGACATCAGCTTGATCGCGTCATCGATCGACAGCCCACGTGTGCTGGTCTCAGCGATCGTGAGGATGCGGTCGCCGGCGCGCAGCCCGGCGCGCCAGGCCGGCGTGTCAAACAGCGGGCTGACGATCTGAATCTGCCCGTCCCGCTCCGCCACCTGGATACCAATCCCGACGAACTCCCGCTCCACCCCTTTGCGGAACTGGTCCAGTTCCGTCGGTGCGATGTAGTCAGAGTACGGATCCAGCTTCGACATCATGCCTTGAATGGCCGCCTCGACCAACTCGCGCTCCGTCACCTGACTGTCCACATAGTTGGCCCGCACCTGCTCCAGCGTGTCGGCCAGCAGGCGGATCAGCTCGCGCTCCTCCGCCAGCTGCTGCGGCGTCAGCGCCGAGGGGGGCGTGACCGCCGGCGCAGGCGCATCGCTGGCCCTGCCCGCCGCGCTGAACCCGGCCAGGACTACCCAGAAGCATCCCGCCAGGACAACGCGTCCCGCTCTCGTTCGACACGTGCGCATACGATCGCCCCTCTTTCTTCACCTTGGTCGTGCCTGCCTGTGCTGTGCAAGTATACGGGACGCGCACCAAGCTGGCAATCTAAGTCGTTCCATTCCAGAGACTAAGGCACACGCGCCCATCCGTACCCGCGACGCAAACAAAACAGGGGTGGCGACTGAGCGACACCCCTGCGATGTTCAAGTGGACCGCCAAGCCGCGGTTCATTGGCGTGGTCAACGGTCCTCAGTTGTTGGTGTCGTTGTCGCCACCATTGTCATCGTCGTCGCCCGAGTTGTCGTCGTCGTCACCCTGAGCGCCGAAGTTGAATGTCGTGACTTCGCCGATCTGCGAGAAGAACGGCATCGGCGAGGTGCGGACGAACCGCCGGTCCGCGGAAACGACGGCCAGCGACGGATAGCCCGACATCGAGGCCCCTTGCGGCAACGTCTGGATCTGCGGCATGAAGCCCACCGGGCCCCCGCCGTGCCAGCCCCGCTGCTGGGCCCGTGCCCGCCGATAGTCGCGATTGGCAAGCGAATCCTCGTAGCGATTCAGCTGCCGCGACAGCGCAGCCCGATCCTCCAGCACCGGTTGCCGCTCAAGCCGCGCGATCTGCTGCGCCCCCAGCTGCTCGGTACGCCGGCCGTTGGCCACGTCGAACAGCACCAGGGCGTCCTTGTCGGCCAGTTTGATCTGCTCGCGGATGTGCGGCCGATCCGGATTGCGCGTCTGAATGTCGACGGTCACCGTGCCTGCCGTGACCTTGCCCCACACGCGCCGCACGAGCATGCGGTACCGGCCGCTGAACCCCTGCGGGCAGACGTACGTCTCCGTATAGCCTTCCGCGTTCTGGCCGGCCGAATACGCGTCGCCAAGCAACACACCACCGGCCGTCGTGCGCGGCGTGTGTACCGAGCACACGGTACCGGTCGGCTCTTCCACCGTCAGGTCCACATCAGCGTCGCCCGTCCAGGTGACCTTCACCACCACGTCGCGCTGCTGCGCTTGCTCGATCGCCTGCTCGAACGCCTCCGCTTCCTCCACACGGTTGGCTTCCCGCAGCTCGGCCGCCGTCGCCTTGGCCAGACGCAGCGCCCGATCCTCAATGCCGCTCTGATCCTCCGGCCAGGCTTGGCCCAGGATCCCCAGCGTCGCCCAGCGAATACCGTCCAGGTCGTCCAACCGCTTGGCACAGGCCAGCCCCATCGCATACGGCTCCGGCTGGAAGGGATTGGCATACGCCAATTCGCGGAACAAGTGCAACGCCCGCCGATCCAACCCGACCCGCGCCATGTAGATCGCCACCTCCATGGCCGCGTCCTGACTGGTCGACATATCCACGGCCGACATCAACACCCGCTCCACCTCCGCCTCCGGCGCGTCGCTGGCCATCATGGCCAATCCCAGCGCTTCATACATCCACGGCTGGGCCAACGCATGCCGCATCGCCGACTGCAACAACGCCACGATGTCGGCGTACTTCTCCTGCCCGGAAAGCTCGCGCGCCGTCGCCCGAATCTGGCCGTCCAGCTCCAGCGCCTTGCCAGGAAGATCGCGCTGGCACGCGGCGAAGTGGGCGTCCCACGCATCCGCCACCGACTGACCCGGCGCAATCTCCAGCGCGATGGGAGTCCCGAGCGCAACGGGTGCCGGGACCGAACCTGCCGGCGCGAGGGCATCCGCTTCCGGCTGAGCGTTCGCAGCTTCCGGATGCTCGCTCTTCCCGCCCAGCTTCAGATCGTCCTCGACGGCAAAGAATCCACCCATGCCGC
>DAISIS010000208.1:0-9079 GCA_036821925.1 Pirellulaceae bacterium | reverse complement strand
CTGCTGCGGCGCACGTTCCCCAGGCCCGACCGCCCCCGCCAGGGCGAGCGGGACATACGCGCCAGGCGGATCCGCCGGCCCGCCGGCCGCGGCGGCAGCCGCTGCGCGCAGCGGCACGGCCGCTCCTTCCCCTGCGCCGGCCGCCTGCAGCTGCAGGTAGTTGATCACCAGCAGCGCGTCGAGCGGAGAGATGTACCCGTCCCCATTGACATCCCGCAGCGGCGGACCGCTCGGTACACCTTCCAGCCTGGCCGGCAATCCACTGTTCAAGTAGTTGATCACCAGCAGCGCATCGATGGGTGACACAACGCCGTCACTATTGACGTCCAGCGGATGATGCAGGTTCTGCCAGCTGGGCATGACACTCACGACGACTGTCGCGACCGCCGTCCGGCCGGACGGATCAGCCACCGTGTAGGTCCAGGTCTCGGTACCGGCGAAACCGGGCGCAGGGGCGTAGACCAGCTGCTTCCTGTCAGCCGCGATGGTCACCGTGCCACCGTGGCTGGCCGGGCCGACCGCCACGATCTGCACGGCGGCGCCGTTGGCCACTTCCACGCTCGTGCCGGTCCAGACAATCTCGTCCGCGGGCACCGCGGCGCGCGGCTCCCACAACAGCACCTCGCCGGCCGGCGTCTCAGTGGCCGCCGCGGCGCCAAACGCCGCGTTCCAGGCGAACTGGTCATCGTTGGCCATCACGTTCAACACGTTCCGCGCACTCTGGAAGCTCACCGAGTACTCGTCATCCAGGGCGCTCGCCCCGCCTGCTTCAAACGGCATTTCGAACAGCAGTTGCTCGCCGGCACCCAGCGGCCGATCGTCCGCGAGCTGCGACCCCACCCCCTGGACGCGGCCGTCTGGCTGCACAGCACCGGCGCCGGGGTCCTGAAAGGCCGCTCCAAAGTCGATTTCAAACCCCAGCGGCAGCTGGTCGTTCAGCGTCGGCGCCATGAGCATCCCGTCGAACAGCACATCGAGGTAGGCCGCGTACACGCCGCGCTCCGGGTAGAAGTCGCTGCGCAGGTCGCGCACCCAGGCGCGCAGGCGCAGCGGATCGCCGCTGGCCACACGTCCGACAGGCTGTCCCGTTCCATCGACCAGTTCCAGACGCACACCTACGCGTGGCGCTCCCACCTGGAGCACCACTTCCGCTTCGCTCTGCGCGAACCAGGGATCCTGCGCTGCGTAGACGAACCGATCGGTCCCCACGAAGTCCGGCTCCGGTGTATAGACGAAGCTGCCATCGGGTTGCAGCTGCAGGCTGCCGTGCTGCGGCGGTTCGACCAGCAGGGCGTGCAACAGGTCGCCCTCTGCGTCGTGGTCGTTCTGCAGCACACCTCGCAGGGCATCGGCGCGCAGCACTTCGTTGCGGCCGAGTTCGTACTGGTCGTCCACTGCGTCCGGGGCATCGTTCACAGCGTACACGTCGACTGCGACCGACGCTGTCCGCACACCGCCCACCGTGTAGGTGAACTGTTCCGTGCCCGAGAAGTCCGCCGGCGGCGAGTAGAGCAGATGCAGGCCGTCGGCCGAAATCTGCACCTGGCCTCCGCGGCTCGGCTGCGTCACCGACGTAATCACGTCGGCCCCGGGCAGCGTGACCTGGAGGGTTGCCTGACCGTACACCGCGTCCGCATCCGGCACGACGACCGGCGGGCTGTAGGTCAGGACGTCATGGGCCGGACTGATATCGGCCGGATGGGACGTGAGTTCTGCCACGCCTCCGCGGAACTGGTCGTTGGCCAGCACATCCAGCAGCACGTGGCGGCTGTCTTCGGCAATCCCGGTGAACAGGTCGTTGCGCAGCGTCATGCGGCCGGCCGTGAACCGCACGCGAAACACCAGGTATTCGGCCGATCCCAGCGGCGCAAACCCGGTCTGAAACGCCCCCGCTTCGTCGATCAGTCCGGCGGTCTTGGCCACCCCCCAAGGACCGTTGGCATAGTGCGGGCCGAATTCGATGTCAAACCCGCGCGGGTTCGCCGACGACGGGACGATCGACAGGAGATCGGCGGGATAGTTGACATCCAGGTACGCAGCGAAGATGCCGGATATGCGGGCCCCCTCCCGCACGTCCTGTACATAGACGTTCAAGTAGATGTCAGTGCCCGGCGTCGCCTGCTCCACCGGTTCGCCCTGCAAGTCAGTCACGGCCAGGCGGAAGGCGACCTGGGCACTCGCCGGCTCACCTTCAGCCTCCGCGGGCGGAATCCCCGCGAGAGACCCCGTCAACAGCTGGCGTCTTTCCAGCGGTTCGAAGGCCAGTCGCCGCCGCGTACGTGCCAAGCGACTGCTGGACGGCGGTCGGCAAGCTGCGGGCCGCGCGAATCGATATCGCTGCCAAGAACGACTCAACTTCCCCCCCTCGTCCCACACGCCCCCGATGGACACCGTGCCAGAACGCGCGGCGCCGGCCCGCTCCGCTCGCGCTCAGGGAGGTGCGGGACGCGTCGCCAATCCGTCCTGAGTACGCCGGATATTGTAGACGATGGCGCTGAAGGGAGCGAGCAGAATGCGTCGGCAACGCCTAGGGGAGACTGGGCCGCGGGTCGTCGATGACGGCGTTCATCACGTCGGTCACGGCATCCGCCACAAGGTCGGCCAGCTTGCGACGTGCCTGTGTGACGTCCTGGGCGAGCAACGTGAGAAGCGCGTCCAGGTGCCGCGGCTGGAGGAGTCCGGCCGGGTGCAGATCGCCGCCGACCGGATCGGCCGCGTCCGGGACGCTGGCTTCCCCTGACGCCTGGCGCTGGCCGCCGTCGCGCAGCAGGGATTCACGGTCGCGTGCCGGCCAACCCGCTTCACCTTCGACGCCCCCGGTCTCGCCCCCGCCGCCGACACCGCTGGCAGAGAGTTCGCCGGAGCCGCCGCTGCCGCGCCGGTTCAGCTCATTGATGACCCGCAGCGCATCGACTGGCGAGACGAAGTCGTCCCCCGTGGTATCCAGGTAGGGGGGCGGGGCAGCACCGCCGGACGGCGGCAACAGGGCATGCCCACCGACGCGGTTCAGCTCGTTGATGACCAGCAGCGCGTCGATCGGGGTGAGCAGGCCGTCATTGGTCACGTCGAGCGGATCGAGCGGATTGCGCCACGGCGGGGCTGTCTGGCTGACTCGACCGGCGAAATCGCTGGGCCGGTCGGTGCCGGCCGCCCACACCATGGCTCCCTGCGCATCGACCACCACGTCGCGGATGCCGGACAGCGGATCGGCCACTTCCCAATCGCTCGGAGGTACGGCCAGCACCCGGTATGTCCCCGGGGGCAGATGGGGCAGCGCATAGGCGCCCGATGCGTCGGTCGTCGCCGCCGTGGCCGCGCCGACCCGCAGATTGTCGAGCTGTATCGCGGAGTCGTATGTGGACTTCGCGATGGCGTAGGCAATCTGCGGCGTCGGTGTATTCCAGGTCATAGTCTCGACAGTGCCCGCTGCCAGGTACTTCGTCGTGTACCTTCCCAGGAGTCTGCCGGCCGCATCATAGACTTCCAGGCGCCCGTAGCCCCCCGCCGCCGGCCCCACCGCATCCAGGCTGATCGTCGTGGTCGGGCTGTCCAGATCGATGCGCAGGTTGCGGCTTTCAAACGTCCACTGCGTCACCCATTCGTCGGCCACACCATAGCGGACCGCACCGAACAGCTGGGAGCCGGCCGCGGCCACGCTCCCCACGCGTGCATCCTTGACATCGTATCCCGTCGCGGCGAGGGTCACGCCATTGAGCACGTCATTGAGCAGCGTGTACTGGGGATAGTGGTCGGGTTCCAGGGTCTGGCGGATCGCGACCGCCTGGCCGGACTCGTCAACCACCTGCAGCGTCCAGCCGGGGATGCCGCGTTCCGTGACGTCCCAGACACCGTCGCCATCCGGGTCATACCAGACGTAACCCTGCACACCTGACGGCGCCACCGCGGTGGGGAAGGCGGTCGTACCCCAGAACACGTCCTGCGACACCACCACCGTCTGCCCCGTCCAGGGATCCACTGCCTGGGTCCGGATCAGGATCTCCTGGCCCAGCTGCATGGGAATCGACAGTCTGATGTCCGTCTCGTACAGGTTGTAGTCCCGGGCCACCGTCCACGTGGCGCCGCCGTCGAGTGAGTAGACCGCCTGGCTGACGCGGTTGATCGTAATGTCGTTGCGGCGGCCGGAGGAGTTGAAGTTGGGCAGCGTCTGCACGGCGGAATGCCCGGAGAACCGATAGACCTGGGCCACCGGGTCGTAGCGGCCGGCCCCGGTCAACGTCAGGGGCACGTCCAGCACGTCGAAGACCCCGTCAGCATCCGAGTCCTGCCAGCCGATCATCGCCAGCGACGGCGTGGAGCTGGTATGGTTCTGCCACGCGGTGTCCAGCACTTCGCCCGCATACATGATGCTGGGCTGGAAGACGTAGTCCGGGTCCGGGTTGTCCCAGGCGTTGAGGTTCTGGGTGTTGTAGTATCCGCGGCGGCCGGTGTAGGTGCCGGCCCCGGTGTATTCGTCGAGCGCGTAGAAGATGTGTCCGGTCTCGTGCGCGAAAGTGCTGGCCGGCCGCCGCGACGGCGCGACGAAGAAGCGTCCACCAGAGAAGGCGAACGCCTGCGAGAAACTGCCCCCCGTCTTGAACCGGCCGTCGGCATCGTTGTAGTCGTTGACGACGAAGATCGTGAAGGCCCAGTCGGCTCCGTGCTTCAGACGCTGCGCCTGATTAAACGCGCGGATGTCGGTCTCGAGCACGCCGGTGGTGTCGTAGCCCACATCGCGGAGGAATTCCGGCACCCACAACGCGTAGTCATTGGAGATCCGATCGATCGGCTCGTAGCCGGTCGGCACCGGGTTGTGCGCGTACTCGAAATCGCAGATGAAGTTCAGCGCGTGGATGGGATCGATGCCGTCGTAGTGCTCCGCGTAGAAGCTGACCAGCGTATCTTCCCACCACTGGAGCCCTTCCTCGACGCGGTCCTTCGTGAGTTCGATCCAGTTCGGGCCGCTGGCGCTGATCGTATTGCCGAACGTGTCCAGCACCGGTTCGCCGTACTGGTCCCGCACGAGCGGGTTCCAGTTCTGCGTGCTGGGGTCGATGCTGCCGTCGGATTCGAGGAACACAACGGTGGCCACCACATTGCCCAGCATGTACTCGGCGGTGTCCGCACCGACGGCGCCAAACGGCAGGCTGGCCAGCAGCATGCGCGGCTCGAGCCGTTCGAATCGTACCGCGCGGCTGGCACCGCGGCGGCGTTGCGGCCGCCAATGTCCCGGCTCACTGGACCGTACACGCATGGGAGAACCCGACTCACGGCGTTGCGGCGAAGAGATCAGTCTGGAGTGGCACCTTCGGCCCCCAGAATTTGATCATAGTCGTCGCTCCAGGGGGTGGCAACGAAATGGCGTGCCGTCTCCCCCCCGGCGCGCGGCCGGCGGGCCGATTGTGGCAGTCGTGCGTGTCACACCGGGCCCCCCGGCGCCCCGCCGGACCTCCGGCGGGGCAGATTCCTGAGTCCTCCGTCACGCGCCCAGCCGGGCGAAGACGGAATCGTGGGCGTCGGTCAGGCTGGCCAGATCAGCGGCTTCGCCCGCCAGATCCTCGAGCAGATCCTCCAGGTCCGCGGCCTGCAGATCGGTCAGGCCCCGGTGCTGTGGCGGCTCCGCCGAGGCGCCGGAGTCCGGGTAACCGGTCTCAGGCTGCGCACCAGCCGCATCAATCGCCGGAGCGGCCGGGGCGGTGCTGGTGGCCGAGCTCACCAGCAGCTGGCCGCCTGACAGGCCTGTCTCGAGCCCGATCTCCACCAGCGCACCGGCGCCGTCAGCGGCGGCCAGCAGCGTGCCGGCAGCTTCGCCTTCACCTTCTCCCTCGCCATTGAGGTAGTTGATGATCAGCAGCGCGTCGATCGGCGACACATAACCGTCACCGTTGACGTCGTAATACGGCGGTGGCGCGAATTCGGGCAGCGGCGGCACCGGCAGCGGCTGCTGCGAAATGCCCGGGTTAAAGTTCAGCAGGTTGATGATGAGCAGCGCGTCGAGCGGCGAGATGTAGCTGTCGCCGTTGACGTCCCGCGCCAGACCGTGGTTCTGCCACGGGTTGGCCGAGACCGTCACGACATAGTCCTCGACCTCACCGTCTTCCGCGATGCCGGTCGGTGCCAGGCCACCGGTACTGCTGAACCGGAACCGCATGAACGTCGGCACGCCCACGGCGGTCGTGACGACCTTGAATGTCAGCATGTTGCTGCCAGCCGCGACGCTGTGACTGGAGAAGATCTTCTCCCCGACGTCGTTCCAGTCGCCGTCACCGTTGGCGTCGAACCACACGTCCAGGAACCCGGCCGCCGACGCGACCACGTTCATGACCGCGTTCTGACCGGCCGTCATGGAACCGGCGAACACCACGCCATCATCACTCAAGTCTGCGCTGGCCAGCGCCGACGGCTGACCGTCCGGCTCGGCATCTACAAACGTGCCCAGGTGGAAGCCCGGCACGATGCGGTGCCCGGCCCCGTTGTCCTCGCGGAGGACCGGGTACACGGCCGGAGCGTCGCCGTAGTCTGTGCCCAGACCGGTCAGGATGGTGAAGCGTGTGGTGCCGTCCGGCCGGTTCGGCCGCAGGTCGTTGCCAGCCAGATCGTGGATCGACGTCAGCGTGTCGACGGTCAGTCCGGTGACGCTGTCCATACCGTCCAGGAACAGGTAGGCGCCGAAGGCCTCGCTGGTGACCTCCACCAGCTTGCCCTGCGCCACCGCGGCGGCGATGGCCGCCGAGACGGCCTGCGCGACGTCCTCACCGCGCCCCGGAACAATCACGATCGGGATGGCGTCCTCGTCCTGCGTGCCGGGCTGGCCGGTCTGGTCGAGTGTGGTCGCCGACGTGTCCAGATTCGTGCTGTCGTTCCCGCCAATGTGCACGCGTCCCTGGCCGACGTTCCGCGGCGTGAGGGACATGCCGCTGGACAGGATGGCCTGGACCAGCGCATTGGCTACTTCGTCCTGGGTGGAGGTCGCCGTGAATGGGACACGCACGCGGCCGGCGGCGACCGTGCTGTTGGAATCGAGTTCGAACGTCTTGGTCACCGCACCCTGGCTGAGCACGAACGTCTCACCGTCCACCAGCGCCGCGCCACCCGTCGCCGGCACCAGGATGACGTACCCGGTGTCGAACTCGAACGTGACACTGTTGGCGGTGGGCGTGGCAAGATCCTCAATGGTGAACGTGTCTTCGTCGGCCGGCGTGGACGTCAGGAAGCTGACGACGCGGCGTTCGGCGTTCACCAGGTTGATCTCATACTGCCGATCCCGCTCCCAGATGCCAGCAATCGGTGACAGACGGATCGTGTTGCTCGTGGTGTCGTAGGCAAACGAGTAATCCACGCCGCGTACCAGCGTTCTGCCGTCGCGGAGCAGCATCACGGTCGAAGCGAGCACGGACGCGTCATCCGGGCCGGTGCCTTCGCCGCCGCCAGCGGCCATATCTATCAGCTGGATGCTGAAGTGCGTGAGTGTCGCCGCGATGTTCACGATCGTGTCGCGCGGGTTGGCGTCCTGCCCCTCTCCGTCGTTGTCGCGCGGGTTGATCAACTGGGCGTAGGGGCCGATGAAGTCGACCCGGTCCACAGCACCGCGATCCTTGTACACGTTCTCGCCCTGGCCCGCCGGCGGGTTGACGTTGGGATCGTCCTCCCGCAGCTGGCCGTAGACGTCGCGCGCCGGCGCCAGAATCGGGGACTTGGAGATGCCCAGCGGATCCTTCACGAAGAACAGGTTCTGCCGGTCATCCAGTGAGTCGACCGAGCTGTCGATGGCCTTTGAGCCGGCCGCCGGCAGGAAGTTGTAGTTCGCCGGATCGACGAACAACGGGTCGTCCGGGTCGAGCACGATCGCGTAGGCGCCGATCACACCCGTCGTGGACAGTGTCCCGACGTTCTGGAACAGCAAACCGCCCATTTCCGTCGTGGTCGACGTGGCGTCGATGCTGATCCCGGTGGCCACGTTCGATACGATCGTGTTGAGGATCGTCGGGCTGGCGTTTTCCGACACCTGGATCCCCACGCCACTGCCATTGCCGTGGATCGTATTGTTGACGATGCGTCCGAAGGGCACGCTCCCCAGCTCGCCGGTGGTGGCCGGATCGCCGCTGAACAGGATGCCCCCCACCCCGCTGTGGGCAATCACGTTGTTGATGATGACCACGCCCGGCGTCAGGCGTTCGGCGTTCTGCACGCGCAGGTTCGCGGCAGGACCGGCGTGCGGGAGCACACCGGCGGCCGGCACCAGGTCGCTGCGACTGCGGTCGCCGGCATCGGCCACGATGCCGAACTGTGCCGAGTCGCGCACGATGTTCGAATGGATCAGGATCTGCCCCTGATCGCGGAACACATTGCTGTCCCCGACCATCTCGTGCTCCACGCCCAGCGTCTCCGAGTACCCATAGGTAATCACTTCAATCTCGCCGAAGTCGAACGTCGGGAACACGTCCCCGGTGGCGTTGCCGAAGAGATTGATGATGTGGCTCGTGCTGGGGGCCGCGTAGAGCGGCGTGATCACATTGGGGCGCGGCGGCGCCGGGTCCGGCGTCACGACCTCGCCGTCCGCGAGGGCGGCCACGATGTCGATGATCACCTGCGACTGGCTGCTGTTGATCGCGTCGCGAATGCGGCGCGCGATGACATACGCGGGCTCAGCCGCGTAGGAGCCGGTGGCCGGGTCGTAGGCCGTCGCGTCAAACGGCACCATCAGGTTGCCGCTTGCCACGCCGTCACCGACGTCCCGATCCTCGAACTCGAACACCACCGTGTCCACCCCGTCGCTGATCTGGAACGTCTGCCCATCCCGCAACTGGTCGGCCGAGGGGGCCACCAGGGAGACGTGCTGTCCGAGTCGGTCGTTGGTGTCGAAGGAGCGGCCACCGCAGCCGAACGGAGGCGCCCCCTCGAGGATGCAGAAGCGTATTCCCGCGCTGCTGGTCATGTAGCCGTATTCCGGACCGCGGCGGACTTCCACCTGGTACATCCCCTGCAGCTCCGAGAAGTCCGGCACCTGCGGGTTGGCAACGAAGTTGGCGTCCCCGACGGCACCCGTAACCAGTTCACCCCGCTCGGCGAACCCGATGATGAT
>DAISIS010000207.1:0-9160 GCA_036821925.1 Pirellulaceae bacterium | reverse complement strand
GCCCGGATGACTATGATTGACTACCGCCCCTTTCGCAACACCGACCCTCCCGCGCTCTGTGAGATCTGGCGCAGCCAGCCGCCCCTGCGCTTCATGTTCCAGCCGTTGACGCCTGCCGTTCTGGAAGGTGTCGTTCTGTCGAAGCCGTTTTTCGATCGGCGGGGATTGATCGTCGCCACCGACCAGGGACGCCCGATTGGATTCGCCCACGCGGGGTTCGGCGTGGACTGGTGCGGCGCCGCGCTCGATCAGACGATCGGTGCGACCTGCATGCTGATGGTGACGCCGCACGAGCAGCGGACGGCCGTGATTGAGCGGCTGTTGGAACTGAGTGAGGCGCACTTGCGTGCGGGAGGAGCGACGACCATCTTCGGTGGTGGTTCCCCGTGTGTGGCGCCGTTCTATCACGGGCTCTACGGCGGCTGCCGCGTGCCGGGGGTCCTGGAGAGCGATCGGCAGACGGTCGAGCTGTACCAGCGGCGGGGCTATCGCGAGACAGCGCGGCAGCTGATTCTGCAGCGGCCGGTGGTCGGGTTCCGCCCGCCGATGGACCGCCAGCAGATCCAGCTGCGACGCGCGCTGATTGTCGAGCCGGCGGCGGACCCGCCTCCCTGCACGTGGTGGGAAGCCTGTACCGAAAGCCAGACCGACCGGTACGCCTACCAGGCTCGGCCACGCACCGGCGGCGACGTCGTGGCCACGGCCGTCTACTGGGACATGGAGCCGTTGGCCAGCAGCTGGGGGGTGCACGCCCGCGGCCTGATGCGGCTGGACGTGCCCACCGATTCCGAGCCCGATCGCGAAGTGCTGGCGATCCTGCTGCTCGGTGAGACGCTGCGTCTCCTGCAGCTCGATGGTGTCACCCTGGTCGAAACACATGTGGCGGCTGACGACGCGCCGCGATGCCAGCTGTTCAGCAAGCTCGGCTTCCAGTGCATCGAACAGGCGCTTGAACTGCGGAGCGACACCTGCTAGCGCCGCGTCCAGTCAAGCGGTGCCGCGCTCGCTGGCCCGAGCCTGGTCGAGCACCCCGATGCGGCGGCACCCACTCGCCCGCCCCCGTCAGAAGGTCTGCAGGTGTTCGATCAGGTGCTGAGGGGCCTGCGGGTCCGCGGCCAGCAGTACCTGGGACAGCGGCGGAGCGGTTCCCGTCATGCGGATGCGCGCCAGGTGGTTCCGCAGCAGCTCGATGCGCTGCGGCGTGCTGTCGAGTAGCAGATGCACCCAGGCCCAGGACTCCGCATAGTCCTGTTGCGTCATCTCAGCCGGCGCGGCCAGCCGCTCCAGCCGCGGCAGATCCGGCTGCCAGTTCCGCGCATGCACCGCCTGCACCAGCATCGTCCGATGCGGCGCGTTCAGCCCGCCCTGGCTGCGGGGCACTTCAAAATACTCGGCCAGCCCTTCGTCGAGCCACAGTGGCAGGTGGGGCACCATCGTGTGCAGATACCCGTGCGTCACCTCGTGCCGCAGATCCTCCGCCACCCGGTCGCCCCAGTAGGCGTATACGTCCAGCCGCGTGTCGCTCTCCAGGAAAAACGCGCGACGATCGGGAAAATCCGGATGGTGCTGCGCGACAAACGCCTGGAACCGCTCGGACGTGTCGAACAGATACACATGGATCGGCTCGTCGGATACCGGCAACCGCAGACGCTCCACAACGGCGTTGCGCCGCGCTACCAGCTCGTCCACCAGGCGATGATGACGCGGCAGACGAAAGTCGCTGTGAATCACCAGCTGATCACGCACCAACGCGTCACTGGCTGGCAACGTCACGATCCTCCGCGTGAACAGGCACCCTGCTAGCAGCGGCACAGCCAGGCAGATCAGCAGCTTCCATGCACGCATGGCCCCCTCCTGGAATGGTGTCGCGATGCGGCTCAGTGTACCAGAAACGCGGGGGAAGCTGGAGGGGAGTGTTTTGGGGGGAAGTTTTCAGTTTTCAGTTTTCAGTTTTCAGTGTTCAGTGTTCAGTGTTCAGTAGGTCACTCTGTCTTGGGCACGCCGCGCCGGTCCTGCGTAATTTCGTCGAGCAGGTAGATTTCGACGCGCGAATTGAGTGCCCGGGACTGTGGTTCATGCAGTCCGGCCTGGGCGAGCCGGATGCGTTCGGGTGGGATGCCCTGTTGCACCAGGAACTCCATGGTGCGCAGGCACCGGGTGTACGACAGCCTCCAGGGATCGTCCGGCGGGATATCGGAGGACGGGGGGTGGCGTGCGGCGTGTCCGCGGATCTCCAGTTTGTGTGGATCGCCGGCAATCAGCGGCACGAAACGCCGCAGCTCCTCCTGGGCCGCATGATCCAGTTCGTCGGAGTGTTCGGGGAACAGGATCACGGTGCCGATCCCGGTCCGCTCACCGAACGCGCCGCGGAGCCGGAACGGTTTGCGGGTGTTGGGGTCGTCATCCTGGGCGGCGTTCCCGTGCGCTTTGGCATGTGTTTCGACGTAGCCGAGGTCCCGGCGTCGGGGGCGCAGCGATCCACCTTCGTCGTAGTGGCCCAGCGGGTGGCTGAAATGCTGCGCCACCGCTTCTTTCACTTCTTCACTCTGCGACGTGATCCACATGACCATGAAGAAGGCCATCATTGCGGTGGTGAAGTCGGCGTAAGCGACTTTCCACGCGCCGCCACCATGTCCTGCCATCGTTCAGTCTCCTGACAACTGCCACGTGCAGCGCGTCAATCAAGCGCTTTCAGCGCGGTCTCGAGCTGTTCGCGATCGGGCCGCACGTCGCTGGCCGTGCCGCGCCGCGCCTGTTCGATCACGACGCGGGGGGAGCGGTTGTTGGCGAATCCCTCGAGCATCGTGGCGATGGTGCGGAAGTAGGCCGTCTCGGCCGCCGCCTGGAAGTCCATCTGGACACTGATCGGCTGGATGAAGCCGTACGACAACAGAATGCCGAGGAACGTGCCGACCAGCGCCGCACCCACCTTCTCGCCAATCTCCTCCACCGGGCCGTCGATGGCGCCCATCGTGACCACGATCCCCAGCACGGCCGCCACGATGCCGAAACCCGGCAGTCCATCGGCCGTCTTGGTCAACACGGAGATCGGCCCGTGGTGCTCGTCCTCCAACGCCTTGATGTCCGCCTCCAGCAGCTCCGGAAGCTGCTCGGACGTGACCGAATTGTCCACGATCATGGCGAGCGAGCCGCAGATGAACTTCAACGCGTGTTGGTTCTTCATCAGACTCGGATACCGCGAAAAAATCGAGCTCTTCTCCGGCTCGGTCATGTGCGATTCCAGCGCCAACACGCCGTCGTAACGGGCCATCTTGAGCAGCTGATACATGGCCTTGAACAGCTCTTCATAGGCCCGTTTGTTGTAGGGCGATCCCTTGATCGCCTGGAGGATGCCCCGGAACATGTCCTTGAGGACCCGCTTCGGACACATCGTCACCAACGCGCCGGTGGCTGCGCCGCCGATCGTCACCAGCTCGGACGGGTGGAACAGGTTGTGGACCTGCCCCCCCGCCATGGTGAAGCCGGTCAGTACGGCGACAATCACGATGATCGAGCCAACGATGACGAGCATGGGAACCTCTTACGGTACACCGGCTGCACAGGCTGCACCCACACCATACCCGCAGCGTGCAGACCCGGGGGTGACGAAAGCCGGACCGCGCCCCAGCGCACCATCTCGGTCACTTCCGTCCCGCAAGTGTAGCTCACAGTTCCGCGGCACAAGATCATCACGCACCGCACGCCGAGCCGCTCGATTCAGCACATCCGTTACAGACCGCTTCGGCCAGCCCACGGCGCGCGGCCGCCGGCCACGCCGTCACCGCGGGCGTGCCGCAATCAGCTGATCGAGCTCGATCTTGAGTCGAGCCAGGATCTGGTCGTAGGGCCAGGCGCCCAACGACTGGCTCCCCCGCTTCAAGTTCACCAGATGAGGGCCGCACCACAGCCCCAGGTCAGCCGCGTCGGTCTCGCCCGGACCATTGACGCGGCACCCCATCACCGCAATGGTGATGGGATAGGCGCTGGCATACTGCGTCATGGCCTGGACCTGCTCCGCCAGCGCCACGAACGCCTCATTCTCCACCCGCGAGCAACTCGGGCAGGAGATGATGTTCAGACCGCGCAGCGCGCCGGGCACGGCGTTGAGCATCCGGCCGCTGTGGATGTCCGCCAGAATCTGGCGGCCGGCTGCGATCTCCTGCTGCTTCTGGTCATTGGGCACCGTCAGCGACACCCGCAGCGTGTCACCGATGCCGCGCCCGATGAGCTGCTCAAAGGCCAACCGCGTCTTGGCGATCCCCGCCGGCGGCAGCCCCGCCTCCGTCACACCCAGATGCAGCGGCACGTCCGGCCGCGCTGCCGCAAACCGCTCATTCACCGTCACCACCCGCGCCGGGTCGGAATCCTTGAGCGACACACAGTAGCGAGTGAAACCCAACGCATCGAGCAGCTGGCAGTGCTCCTCCGCACTGATCAGCATCGGCGTGATTGCGTCCCCAGCGTCAGACCGCGCACGCTGGGCCGGATCGACACTGCCACAATTGACCCCCACCCGCAAGGCACAATCGTGCCGCCGCGCCACGTCCACCAGATACCGTACCTTGTCCTGCCATGGCTTGTCCCGCTCGTGATGGTACAGGTGCCCCGGGTTGTAACGGATCTTGTCGACGTGCGGCGCCACTTCCTCCGCCAGCCGATAGTTCTCCTGCAGGTCCACCGACAAGTTGGCCGTCGTCCGCCGGCGGATCTCCGCCAGCGCGGCCGCGTCCTGACTGCTGTCCACCGCGATCCGCACCACGTCCGCTCCCGCCGCCGCCAGCTGATTGACCTGCCGCACCGTGGCCGCGACGTCCCGCGTGCTGGTCGCCGTCATGCTCTGTACAGCAATCGGGTGCCCGGCACCAATGATGATCGACCCAATGGCTACTGGCCGCGTTGGATTACGCTGGATGTCCACACTCAGACCCCTGGGGTAGAGCAATGTGAGGAGGGAATGATGGGGGGGAATGACGGATGACGAATGACCAAGCACGAAGGAATGACGAATGATGAGCGTCTGCGAATGATTGGCGTGGGGTGGCACGGAATTGCAAGTGCCCCAGGGCGTTGATGTCTCGGCTGCAGGTTAGCCTGTAGTTGAACACAACTGCGTGCACGTATTTTCTCCTTCCCTCCTGCCCATCATTCGCCATTCGTCATTGGTCCTTCCTTCGTGCTCCGTCATCCGTCATCCGTCATTCCCCCTCCCTCTCTTCCTGCTGCACCGCCTTCAGCAACGCTTCCACGAAAAAGAACTCGCCCCACATCACGGACTCGTCGACCCCCAGCCCCTTGGCCGTGTGGTAGACGCCGTGCTTGAGGATGCCTTCCCAGCCGGGGGTGTCGATCGCCAGGTACTCGGGCGTGACGAGCGCGTCGAGCATCGCGATGGCGGTGTCGCGATAGGCGGCCGCGCGGTCGGGCGACCTGGTCTGTCCCGCCAGATCCAGCAGTCCGCTGGCGGCAATGGCGGCGGCGGAAGATTCCTTCTGAGCGCCCTGGGGGGGCGGGAGCGCCAGGTCGGCGTGGAAATCCCAATACGGGACCCGGTCGGCCGGCAGATGGTGGAGCCAGTACTCCGCATTCCGCTCCGATACGTGCAGAAACTCGACGGCGTCGGTCAGCGCGTACATTTTGCTGTATCCGTAGAGCGACCAGGCCAGGCCGCGTGCCCAGACGCTGTCGGCCCGGAGTCCCTGGTGGGTGGACTGCCGGAGGAACTGGCCGGACTGCGTATCGAAGATGCCTTCATGGGCGGTCGAGCCGTCCGGGCGGACCAGGCAGTCGCGGGTCGTGCGGCAGTGCGCCACGGCGATCCGCGCCAGGTCCTGATCGAGCGTTTGGTTGGCCACGTACTGGATCAGCGGCACGTTCATCATGATGTCGATAAACAGCGATGCGGGTGCCACGAAACTACACAGGTACTGGCCCCGGGGCTGGAACCGCCGGGCCAGCGTCTGCCCCGCCTCGGTGATCACCGCCAGCAACCGCTTGTCCCCCGTCAGTTCATACCAGGGGAGGTAGGCGTTGAGAAACACGAAGCCCAGATCGTGGACGCGCGTGTCCTGCTTGCGGTGTTCCAGCAGCTGTGCATAGTGCTCCGCCCGCGCCCGCCACGCGGCAGAGCCGGTGCGGCGGTGAAACTGCCACATCATGCCGACCAGAAAACCGCCCGTCCAGTCGGTCCAGAGTTCGCCAGCATGATGCCACCGCCCCTGCGTCGTGTAGATGGGGAAGTAATCCGGATGGCGATCGACGAGCGCCGCCACCTGACGTTCGGCAAAATCCAGCGCCGTTTCATAGCGCGCGACACGATGCGTGCGGGACATCGTCAATCATTCCGTAGGTGACCAGTGGATCCGGGAAGCGAACGCTGCCGAACGTATGCTACCGGCGGCGGCGGCCAGAGGGAAGTCGGGCCGGGCCGGCAGACGGGCTGCCCGGGTGAGCGCGCGACGGCGCCGCGCCGACCGGCACACGGCCACCTGCGCTCCCGCCGGCCACCGCGCAGCGACCGCCTCCCTGCCACGCTTGACGAACCGCTGCGGCGCTGATATTCCAAACGTGTGAGCGTGTCATCCACTCTGCATATTGTGCTGCATCAGCCGGAAATCCCGCAGAACACGGGGAACATCAGCCGCACGTGCGTGGCGATCGGCGCCAAGCTGTGGCTCGTGCGGCCCCTCGGGTTTGAGCTGACCGACAAGCAGCTGCGTCGCGCCGGGCTCGACTACTGGAAGCATCTCGACTGGGAGGTGGTCGATCAGTGGGAGACGTTGCAGACGCGGATCCCGGAGTTCCGCCCCTGGCTCTTCTCCAAATCGGCGTCCCAGCTGTTCACGAGCGTCCGCTATGAACCGGGAGATGCATTGGTCTTCGGGTCTGAGACGGCAGGCCTGCCCCACAGTCTGCTGGCCGCCGCGTCGGCCCGCACCGTGCGGATTCCCATCGGCCCGCACGTCCGCAGCTTGAACCTCTCCAACGCGGTGGCCGTCGCTGCCTATGAGGCCCTGCGGCAGTGGAACTACCCCGGGACCAGCGAGCGCTGAGCCCGTCCGCCGGGCCGCCGGAAGAGCTGTCACTCCCACACGCCCGGCCAGCGTCTCGCACCAGTCTGCCCAACTGCACTGGTCCCCCTGCCCCAGCTGTCACTCGGCCCGGTAGGAATAAATGGCCAAGTGCCGGTAGTAGACTTCGAGCATATAGGTGGACAGGCAGGTGGTGTAGAGCCGGCCGCCGTACGCGCCCCAGCGATCTCCGTCCGGATCCCAGCTGCCGGCCTCCCGGCCCTGCTGCACCTGGCGCTTGGGCATCTCCTCGCGCATCACACTGTTCCACTGTTCCCAGTAATCCCCTTCGAGGTGGTGCAGCACCTGCGTGGCGTAGTACCAATAGTAAACGTCGCGGGTCTCGTTCCAGTCGATGCCGTTGTCGAGCATCAGCCGGGCACCGCGCAGCAATCGCGGGTCGTCCTGTTTCCACCCCAGGTACTGCCGGCACAGGAGCCCCTCGGCTGTCATCGCCAGACTGTAGCCCTGGCGAATCGGTTGATACCTGTAGAGGCTGCCCCCATCGAGCGCTACAGTGTCCAGATACTTGTCCACGCGGTGAAAGGTGATGCTGGGCACGTCCAGACCGGCCATCAACGCACTCTGCAGGCCCATCACATACCAGCCGGTCACGGAGGTGTCGGAATCCACACCGGGCAGATACCGCCAGCCCCCTTCGGGCGCCTGGATCTTCACGGCGTAGTCGACCGCCTTCTGAGCGGGGCCGCGAAACAGCGACGACTTGGTCATCCCGTAGATTTCGCAGATGGCGATCGTGGCCAGCCCCTGACTGTACGGCCGCTCTTCGTCCTGGCCACCGTGATAGAAACAACCGTCCTGGTCTTGCTCCTTGAGTAGCGTGCGCCAGCCGTTGCGGACCTGTTCCTGATAGTCGCCGCGCTCGGTGGTGTTGCCGGCTCCCTGGAAGGCGATCAGCGCCATGGCAGTGGCCGCCACTTTCGCGTCGGTCATCCCGGGACTGCTGTAAGGCCCCTGCAGGCTCCAGCTGCCGTCGCGACGCTGGTTGCGTTTGAGCCAGTCCAGCGCGCGCAGGACGGCAGCCTCCGTCACCTGCGTACCGCCGTACTTCACCAGCAGCCCCCGTTTCATGCCCGCTTCGCGGCCGGTCAGCGCACTGCCGATGGCCGCCGTCTCCAAACGGGCGGTGGGCAGGAGTCCGCCCAGCGTGGGATCAATTACGGGAGGGCTCGCCAGCGGATCGATCACCGGCGCCGGCCCCAGCGAGAAACTCGGTGTCTCCCCCCCCATCATGTCCATCGGCGCGTCCAGCGAATCGTCCTCCAACTGGGCGCCCAGCGTATCCGCGTAGGTGGCGTTGAGCGAGATGATGCGGGGCAGATCCCGGCCGATCACGATCAATGACAACACGATAAGAATCAACGTGTGGAGCACGAAGCTGATGAGCCAGGCGGGCGCTGTCCGGATGGCTGCGGCGGCCAGGTCTTGCGGTTCGAGCGGATCGGGCTCCGGCGCGTCGATCGCCAACTGACCTTTACCGGGCTTGGCCGCACTGCCGGGCACAGGCGGGGGGGACTGGCCGCGGGCGGGGGCTCCGCCCGGCACCTCGCGCTGCGGACGCAGCCCGGGTTGACGCGGCAACGGGATGGCTTTGGGCAGCGGCCGAGCGGTCGGCAGCGGCGGGCCCCCGTCGGCAGACGACCCAGCATCTGCACTCTGCGCAGACTCTGACGCGGCCACAGGAAGGTCCGGTGGTGTAATGACCTCGAAACGCTCCGGTTTTCGCCGCGCCATGTTTTTTTCCAGCCCCGCGTGCCCCTGTGGCGGCCCGTTCTTGGAGTCTACCCCTTCGCCTCCGAACCGGCAAGCAAAGTCTAACGGCGCCGGCACGTTGCGGCGACTCGGCACCGCACCGATCGCACCGCCGGCCACGCCGCTCGGCATCGGCATGCCCCGCACAATCGCCACAGAACGACACCGAAGTGTCCACAACTTGGGCTTTCCCCCTCGACGACTCCCGTTCCATCAGTACAATGACGGTACTGGTCACGCATAAACGCGAATCAATAAAAAAATACATGACGCGGGGTGGAGCAGTCCGGTAGCTCGCGAGGCTCATAACCTCGAGGTCG
>DAISIS010000206.1:0-9172 GCA_036821925.1 Pirellulaceae bacterium | reverse complement strand
GGACGGCAAGACGGTGACGTACACTCCAGCACCCGATTTCTTCGGCGCCGAGACGTTCTCCTACACGGTCAGCGACGGGACGGGCGAACGCACGGCCCAGGTGGTGGTCCAGGTGGCGGCGGTCAACGACAATCCGACAGCCGTCAACGACCAGTTCACCGTCACCGAAGACGCTGTCGGCGTCACCCTGAACGTGCTGGCCAACGACCTGATCGCACCGGACACCGGCGAGACCCTGATTGTCATCAGCTTCAGCAACCTGTCGGCGGGCGGCACACTCTCGATCCCGACCGCCAAGGACGGCCTGCTCTACACCCCGGCTGCCGACTTCTCTGGCACTGAGACGTTCACCTACACGATCAGCGACGGCAACGGCGGCACCGCGACGGCGACCGTCTCGGTCACCGTGACGGAAGCCAACGACCCGCCGCTGGCGCAAGACGACACCTTCCAGGTCGCGGAAGACAGTACCGGCAATACGCTCGAAGTGTTGACCAACGACAGCACGCAGGGGGATGCGACCGAAACGCTCACCATCATCGCCACGACCGCTCCGGACCAGGGGGGCACTGTCACGATTGCGACCGATGGCAAGAGTCTCATCTACACGCCGGCGGCTGACTTCTTCGGCATCGAACGGTTGCAGTATACGATCAGCGACGGGAACGGCGGGACCGCACAGGCGACTGCAGTGATCACCGTGACGGCCGTCAACGACGCGCCGACTGCCGGCAATGACGCGGTCACCGTCTCCAAGAACTCGACGGCCAACGCCCTGAGCGTGCTGGCCAATGACAGCTCGGATCCGGACGGCACGGAGACGCTGACCATCACCGCCGTCGGCACGACGTCAGCCGGCGGTACCGTGTCGATTGCCAGCGGTGGCACATCTCTTACCTACACGCCGGCCGCCGGCTACGTGGGCACCGAGACCTTCACCTATACGATCCAGGACCCGAGTGGCGCGACGGCTTCGGCCACCGTGACCGTGACGGTCACCGAGTACATTCCGAGCAAACTGTCGGGCTACGCCTACGTCGACGTGAACAACAACGGCGTGAAGGAGGCGGCTGAACTGCCGCTCGGCGGCATCGTTATCACGCTCAGCGGCACCAGCATCACCGGGGCCAGCGTCAGTGTGCAGGCGACCACCAACGCCACCGGGCTGTACCAGTTCACCAATCTCGCGCCGGGCGCGTACAAGTTGACCCAGGCCCAACCCGCCTTCCTGATCGATGGCATCGACTCGGGCGGCACGCTGGCGACCTCCACCGGGGCCGACGAACTGACCATCGACCTGGACGAGAATGTGGACGGTCAGAATCTCAACTTCGGCGAACGCGGGCGGAAGCCGCAGCACATCAGCGTGTTCGACTTCTTCGCGTCGACCCCGCAGGACACGGTCCTGGCCACCGCCACCTCCAACGGGTCCGCGCAATGGTACGCGATTGAAGGCGGCTGGTCCCACGCCCAGACCCTGCAGGTGGAACTGCAGAGCAACCAGACCGCCGCCACGTTGAACGTCACCACCACCGACGCCGCCCACTACTCGACGCTGTTGGATCTCCAGTCTCCGCAAGTGGTGCAGCACCTGGGCAACAACGGCACGGCACAGCTGGTGCGCATCGTGGCTTCGCCAGCCACGCTGTTCCCGACCGCGGACTGCGCCTGTGCCGAAGGGGAGGCCCCCAGCGACGACGGCGCCGAAGGGGAGGCCCCCAGCGACGACGGCGCAGAAGGGGAGGGCGCAGGGGAAGCCACCGCCGAACGCCTCGCAGCGGCCACGCCAGCCGACGGCTACCGAGCCACCGATCTGCTCCTGGCCCAGGCACCGCCCGCTGACCGGTGGGGCATCGACCCGCTCCTGGACGACCTGCGGGACGACGGCGACGAGAACCATCCCGCGCTGGTCGACGAAGTGCTGGCCAGTCTGCCCGCGGACCTGCTGCTGCCGTAAGAACGTCCCGCTTACCAGATGAACTGCACGCCGAAGTTCAACCCGTGCACGAAGAAACCCGCGTCTTCGTTGAGAAACGCCGGGCGTGCTGCACCCTCCAGCTCGCCCGAGATCTGCGTGGTGTTGAGCACGCTGTCGATCGCCAGACCGGACTGCGCGACGTGATTCCAGTAGATAAACGAATACCCGCACGTCAGCTCGATGCAGTCGGTGAGGCGATACGCGGCGTTCAGCTGCAACTCCGGCGACACCGTGAAGGCGTTCTCCTCGTACACGCCGCTGTTCGTGCGCAGCGCGAGCAGACCCTGCTCGCTCGTGGTCACCGGCACACCGGGCACGTGCGTCGCGGTGAATCCGCGCACCTCCGCCCGCTGCTTCATGTTGCCCAGTCCGACCTTGGCCAACAGACTCCACGTGATGTCGCCCCGGTCGTACTGACCCAGTAACCCGATTTCCCCCGCATGGTAGCGGTTCGTGACGTCGAACGAATCGTACATATCGATCACCGTTCCATACGGGATCGAACCCTGCTGCCGAATCGACGTCCGGTGCGAGGAGATCAACAGGTCGCTGTCGAGCGCCGCGAACTGATAGCCGGCCAACAAGTCGATGCGGCGACAGCTGTCGCCGCACAGAAACCGGCGGAAGAACACGTCCCCACCGCTGACATCCGAGTCGCTGCGCACGGATAGGGCACCCGTCGTGTAACCGGGAAACGCAACCAGATCCGCGTCTTCCTGGCCCAGGGTCAGGTTGTAGAACGGGCGTCCCAGTATCGCCAACTCGTCGCTGTCAACGTCATAGTTGGCCGTCATCTCGCCCAGCGAGTAGAACCGCCCACCCACCCCGGACAGCTCGCACGGATCCAGCCATACGCCCAGCGTCAATCGAGCGCCGGGGCGCGCGTCCCCACCCTGCTGATCGGTGGGATACAGGATCTGCGTGCCGCTCTCACCCAACACCCCCGCCGCATTGTACGGCGTGTCCCAGGGACTGGTGGTCACCAGCGGCGGCAGCTCCTGGTGCTTCCGCCACCACAACAGAAACTCAAACGAACCCCAGTAGGTCCAACCAAAACAGGGAGCCACACACGGACCGCAGTCGCCTGCTCCACAGTTACCCGACTCGCAGTAGCCCGCTCCACAGTTGCCCGCCCAGTCACTCCCGGCAAATTCCGCCTGCGGCTCTACCCACGTCGAATCCAGCACGGTTTCGGGCAGGTCCCTGACCGCCGACCCCCTGGGTTCGGGCAACGGCGCTGCCGGCTGCACCACGGTGGCCGCCGGAACCGGCCGGGTCGCGGCATCGGAATCCGACGCCTGATACATCGCCTGCCGGACCAGCGACTTCCCACGCACGGATGTGCGGAACTCCGCACCGTGGGCCAGCCCTGCCACGCTTCCCACCACCAGACCCACAACACCAATCACCACCACCAGAATCGTGCGTGTCGCCATGACCATCGGACCCCAATCGACTTCGAACGCCAGGTTTCAGACGAGTCAGCCACCACGGTGTGATTGACACGCTGTGACTCTGCCAGGCAGAGTTGCTCGTGCGCAGCTTCCACATGGGCGCGGCAGACGATGAGCCTAACCTCTTTGTCGGTTGCAGGGCTGGTGACGATTGAAGAAACTTTGCCGTTTCGGGCGACTTTAACGATCAGGCAGGCCCCGACGGCTGGCGCGCACGCGGGCGGCAGGTCGCAGAGCGACTGCAGGCACCGTGCCAGCCGGCCTCGAGCCCGGGGCAGCGACGCGCCAGACTTCCCATGTCTCCCAGCACGCCCGGCCTATTTCTTTCCCAGTCGCCGCTGGGCCTGGAAGAAGCGGGTGAGTATACGGCCGCACCGGTCTGCCAGCACTCCGGCAATGACCTCGCAGCGATGGTTGAGACGCGGGTCGTCCAGCAGGCGGAAGAGTGAGGCCACAGCGCCGGCCTTTGGATCTGTGGCGCCGTAGATCACCATTGGGACGCGGGCCTGGAGGATCGCCCCGGCGCACATGGGGCAGGGTTCCAGGGTGACGTACAGCCGGCACTGTTCGAGCCGCCAGTCGCCGATCGCGGCGGCGGCCTGGGTGATGGCGATCATCTCGGCGTGCGCCGTCGGATCGTGCAATTGTTCGCGTTGATTGTGCGCAGCGGCGATCACGCGTTCGCCCCGGACGATGACGCACCCGATGGGCACCTCGTCTTCGGCCAGGGCTTGTTCCGCCTCACGCAAAGCCTGCTCCATGTACTGCTCGTGTATCACCGGCGTCTCGCTCAGCCGTTGTCTTTTTTTGGGGGGGATGACGCGTCCGGCGCGGGTGGCGTCTGCGGCGGTGCGTCGCCGGCGGGCGGGAGGGGCCGGTACTGGATCTTGCGCAGCGCGCCGCGCGTTTCCCAGGTGGTGAAGCCCAGCGGTTGGGAGAGGCGCACCTCGATGCGTGTGCCGAGTTTGCGTTTGGCGATATCGACATCCACTACGCTTTCATCGTCGATCCAGGCGCGGATGCGATCGCGGCGCACGACCAGGCGGAACCGATACCACTGTTCTTTGTTGAACTTCATGTACCGGGTGGTGGCGTTCTCGGAAGCGTCCGCGTAGTCGAGATTGGAGAGCCCCACGACGGCGCCGGCCCAACCACCCACCACCAGACTGCAGAACGCGTCCTGGACGGGGAACGTCAGGGTGCTGAAGAAGTCCACTCCCTCCAACCGCCGCGCTTCCCACTGGATCTCGTAATCGCACTTGGGAAACTCTTCCTGGTAGGTGATGCCGGTCAGCGCGCTGCCCATGCCCAGCACGATGCTGCCGTCCTGCACTTCCACCACTCCCTGGCCGCCGAAACCGGTCACCTTCCAGCCATCGAGCGTCTTGCCGTCGAACAGCGGCGTCCACTGCGCCTGCTCGTCGTCTTTCGCCACCTCCTGGTTCTGGTTCTGCTCGGCCGGTTTCGCCGCCGGCCGTTCCTGCCCATACGATGGGGAGCTAGGGCTGCCGACCCCCACCGCCAGCAAACCGGCCAGCCCCAGCCGGGTCATCACGCGCGCCGCCTGCCCCTGGCGTGTGCCACGTGCGAAAGGAAGAGGCTGCGCAGCAGCCAGGGATGGCTGAAGTCGGGTGCATACTGAGGCGAACATCGTACGTCCTCCAAAGGCGGGCACGTGCACGGAGCACCTGGTGTGATCGTGAGCGTGCAGTCACCGGGTGATGGATCGAACCGCAGAGCCGGGCCTGCCAACCCGCGCGGCGCGGCCCGGGCAGCGCTGGCCCCAGGCCGCGTGGTAGAGTATTCTACTGGATTTCTCGCACCGCCGTGGGCCCTGCGCGGGAGAATCACACCGCAGCCGTGGACGCGGCACCCCACTCAATCGGACGCGCTGCAACATGCTAAAACTGCCACAACTGGCTGCCATCCGCTGGTCGCGTGTGTCAACCTGGGCCGTGATCGTCTACTGGGCCGCCATGACGCTCGGCACCCACCTGCCGGGCCAGTCCCTGCCGGCGACGCCCTATAGCGACAAGAGCCTGCACCTCCTGGCCTACACCGGCTTTGGATTCCTGGTCGCCTGGGCCTGGGCTGCGCGGCGCCCGTTCCTGTGGGGCGGACCGCTGTTTGCAATCGCCGCTGCGGCCGGATACGGGGGATTGGACGAGTTCACACAGACGTACATTCCAGGCCGGTACGGCGACGTGGTCGATTGGCTTTACGATGCGGCCGGCGCCGTGATCGGCGTCGCCCTGTTCCTGCTCGTGTACGCCTGCACCCGGTCGGTGCTGCGTGCCGCCCGCGGTCAGAAGTTGGGCGTCGGGGGTCGATAGTGCTCGAAGTCGATCGACCGGAACCACTCAATGGTCTTCTCCAGGCCGTCGCGGAGCGGGACGCGTGGCTGCCAGCCCAGGTGCTTGCGGGCTAACGAGATTTCCGGGCGCCGCCGCACCGGATCGTCGGCCGGCAGAGGATGCCGCACCACCTTGGAGTGGCTGCCGGTGAGCTCAATGATCAGCTCCGCCAGCTGTTCGATCGTGAACTCGTCCGGGTTCCCCAGGTTCATTGGTCCAATCAGGTCGGTGGCGTCCATCATGCGGATCAGACCCTCCACCAGATCATCGCGGTAACAGAATGAGCGGGTCTGCTGGCCGTCGCCAAAGACGGTCAGGTCCTCGCCCAGCAACGCCTGCCGGATGAAGTTGGATACCACGCGGCCGTCAAACGGATGCATTCGCGGCCCATACGTGTTGAAGATCCGCACGATCCGGATGTCGACGCGATTCATCCGGTGGTAGTCCATGAAGAGCGTCTCGGCCGCCCGTTTCCCCTCGTCGTAGCAGGCACGCGGGCCGATCGGATTGACGTTGCCTCGATACGATTCGGTCTGCGGGTGCACTTCTGGATCGCCGTACACTTCGCTGGTGGAAGCCTGCAGCACACGGGCGCGACAGCGTTTGGCCATCCCCAGCACATTGATCGCCCCCATCACCGACGTCTTGATCGTCTTGATGGGGTTGAACTGGTAGTGGCCAGGCGCCGCCGGACAGGCCAGGTTGTAGATCTGGTCCACTTCCAGCCACACCGGGGTCGTGATGTCGTGCCGAATCAACTCGAAGTTGGGCCGGTTCAGCAGATGCGCCACGTTGTTCTTCTGGCTGGTGAAGAAGTTGTCGAGGCAGATCACGTCGTGCCCCGCGTCGACCATCCGCTCGCACAGGTGCGATCCCAGAAAACCCGCACCCCCCGTGACGAGAATCCGCTTGAGTTTCAACACGTCTGACGCTCCCTTTCTGCTTGCAGTTCAGCCGGTACCCACCGGCACGCAACGTGACAAGAGTACGCCGGCACGCGGCCCCGAGCAAGCATTCGAAACGGGCCCAACAGGCACCCCTCCGGGCCGCTCTGGTCGGCAGCCGCGACTGTGCGCTGCAATAAAATGCTCAACGACCCATACTGGCTAATCACTCACCACCCATTCTAGTCATTCCGGTGACCTCGGGGCTGGAGAGCCGGTGGGCCGCGCGCGGTGGTTTGGGCGGCGCGTGGCAGCTGCGTCTGGGCGGCCGTCGATTGCCGTGGACACGTGGTGGTCGGATGCGGTATCCTGCCCGCTCTGCCGCACGAGACGTGTCCTCCAACCTGGCAAGGATGTCTGCTATGCGATCTGCCCAGATCCTCGGCTGCAGCGTGCTGCTGTCGGCCCTCAGCTGTGTCCCGGTATGTTGTGCTTATGAGGAATTCCGCATCGAGACGGAAGTGTTTGTGGATAACGGCAAGGAGCCGGCCGTGGAGACGGTGACGATCTTCGCGGCTGGGGTGGTGTACGATTTCCTGCGGACGGGGGTCGAGGAGATCACGGTGTTTGACCGGGACCGCAACCGGCTGGTGCTGATGGATACGCAGCGCAAGGTGAAGACCGAGCTGGCGCTGGACAGCATTCTTGCGTACGTCGCCCAGATGAAGGCCCAGCTGACCGAAAACGACCAGGAATTCCTGACCGGCGAGGAGATGCAGGCGACCGACAGCCCGGACGGATGGCTGGCGCTGAGCAACGGCCGCGTCACCTACCGCGCGGCAGGAATCGCCCCGAAGTCGAAGGAGGCAGCGGTCGAGTACCAGCAGTTCGCGGACTGGTACGCACGGCTCAACGCCATGCGCCGCGGCAACTCCCCGCCGTTTGCGCGGATCCAGCTCAATTCGGAACTGGCAGCGCGCGGCCTGATCCCCAAGACGATCGAACGCACGATCGTCCAGAAGCGCGGTCTGCAGGAGAAAAAGCAGGTCCTGCGCAGCGAGCATCTGGCCAACTGGCGGCTGTCCCAGTCCGATCGCAAGCTGATTGACCGTGCGGGCGGGTTCCTGGCCGATTTCGCGGACGTGCCGTTCCGCGAATACGTGCAGCTGCCGGAAGTCGCCGCGGATCCGGATGCCGCCCGGCGTTAACGGCACCCGGCGTGCCCGGCTCGCGCCGCCTCACATCTCGAGCACCCGGGGGCCCACTGGCTCTTGGTCCGCATTTTCCCCCAAGTTACGATGGTGGGATGGTTCCCGCCATGCCGCGGCGTCCCGTGTTCCGGCATACGTCCCCCGAGGAGTTCCACGATGACACAACTCATGACTACAGCTGCGCTCCTGATTTGTCTTTCCGCATCGCTGGCCCCAGGCGCTCAGTTCGCACTGGAACAAGACGCGGAGGGCGTCAGCGTCCGCTGCGACGGACAGCTGTTCACTCGCTACATTGTCAAGTCGGGCACCAAGCCAGTTCTCTGGCCGGTCATCGGACCGACCGGCCAGGAAATGACGCGCGGCTACCCGATGCGCGATGCACAGGGCTCCGAGCGAGACGATCACATCCACCAACGCTCCCTGTGGTTCGACCACGGGGACGTGAACGGCATCAGCTTCTGGGCTGAATCGGACGGCAGCGGCACCATCGAACACCTGGAGTACCTGACGCTCAACGCCGGAGATCAGGCGACCATCACCACACGCAACGCGTGGCGCGCTCCGGACGCCGCCGTCGTCTGCGAAGACGTCCGCCAGATGATCTTCGGAGCCGACGCCACCACGCGCTGGATCGACTTCCGCCTCACCGTCAAGGCCGTCCAGCCGCAGGTCGTCTTCGGCGACACTAAAGAGGGCAGCTTCGGCGTCCGCGTCGCGTCCGCCATGCCGGTGGATGAACAAGCGGGCGGCCGGATCGTCAACAGCGACGGACTTACCGATGCCGACGCCTGGGGAAAACGGGCGGCATGGGTTGACTATACGGGCCCCGTCGACGGGCAAACCGTGGGCATCGCCATCTTGAACCACCCGGCCAGCCTCCGACATCCGACCTACTGGCACGTGCGCACCTACGGACTGTTCGCCGCCAATCCGTTCGGAGTACGCGACTTCACCGGGCAGGCCGAGGCCGATGGGGCGCTCACACTCAAAGCGGGCGAGTCGTTCTCGCTGTACTACCGCGTGATCCTGCACGCCGGCGATCACCAGGCGGCACACATTGCCGACGCGTATGAACGCTACGCGCGCGAGTCTGTTGCCGAGTAAGCATCGCCAAGTGGTCCGCCACCTGCCAACTCGCCATTGCATCACCCCACGCGCACCAACACGCTGGACCTGAATAACTGCCTTCGCCTGACGCTCGCTGTCCGGCCTCAGCGCCGAGATTCGATGGACTTCAGCAACATCGCAAGAAGTTACTCTTCCCATCTTGCCGATAGTATCTTCTGCCAAT
>DAISIS010000205.1:0-9192 GCA_036821925.1 Pirellulaceae bacterium | reverse complement strand
TCCTGGGCGTGTGGGAGATTCCGATACCCGGTTTTGTCGGCTCGAGTGCCGTGCAGAATGCGGCCGAGCGGGAAGGGGCCATCGGCGCTTACAGCAAGGGCATTTTGTCGACCGTGCTGGCGACGCCTTGTGCCGGGCCGCTGTTGGTGCCGGTGGTGAGTTGGGCGATCGTCCAGCCGGCCGGCTTGACGTGGTTGGTCTTCACCTGCATCGGGCTGGGGATGGCCTCGCCCTATCTGCTGATTGGTGCCTTTCCGCGACTCATCGAGTTCCTGCCCAAGCCCGGGTTGTGGATGGAGACCTTCAAGCAGCTGATGGGGTTCCTGCTGATCGGGACGGCGATCTTCCTGTTCAACTCGCTGGAGCACAAGTACGCCGTGCCGACGTTGACGTTGCTGCTGGGCATCGGGATCGGCTGCTGGTGGCTGGGGCGGACGCCCATGACGGCTGACCTGCCGGTCCGCCTGCTGGGCTGGGCCAAAGGCCTGGCCGTGATCGCCGTGGCAGCGGTGATTGGGTTTCTCGTCCTGGTGCCGCGGCACGAGCTGCCGTGGATCCCCTACAGCCGCGCCGTGTTGGATCAGCACTTGGCGGAGGGACGCCCAGTGCTGGTCGATTTCACGGCGGACTGGTGCTTGACCTGCAAGACGAACGAGGCGGTCGCCTTGAACCGCACCGAAGTCGCGCGGCGCATTGAGCAGCTCAACGTGGTAGCACTCAAAGCAGACAAGACGCAGGCCGATCCGGAAATTGACAAGCTGCTGGTCGAACTGGGGAATGCCGGGCGTTTGATCCCGTTCTACGCAGTGTTCCCCGGGGGCGGAGGTGAGCCGATCACGCTGGGCGGACTGGTGTCTCAGCGGCAGGTGCTGGACGCCTTGGAGCAGGCGGGGCGGTAGGTGGGCGGTCGGTCGCGGGCCGACCGCCGGCAGCTCACTCGTCCCACACGGCGCCGCGGGGGCCGGCGACGACCGTGCCGATCTGCCAGCTGGCCAGCTGCTGCTCGCCGAGCATACGGCGAATGGCGTCGGCGTAGTAGCTGCTCACGATCAGCACCATGCCGATGCCCATGTTGAAGACCCGATACATCTCGTCGGAGTCGATGTCGCCGAGCTGCTGGAGCCAGTTGAAGACGGGCGGGATCTGCCAGCTGTCGCGCCGAATCCGGACCTGCATGTTCGCCGGCACAATCCGCTCGATGTTCTCCAGCATGCCGCCGCCCGTGATATGCGCGATGCCGTGCACGACGCTCTTGACCTTGTAGTGGTTCTGCACGGCGCGCAGGGCGCGGGCGTAGATCCGCGTCGGCGTCAGCAGCGCTTCGCCCACGGTCGCGTCCAGTTCGCCGATGCGGTCGTGCACGTCGAGCTGGTGCATGTCAAATACGACTTTGCGGATCAGGCTGAAGCCGTTGGAGTGGCAGCCGCTCGAGCCAATCCCGATCACCAGATCACCCGGCGCGATGGCCGAACCGTCGAGCAGGTGTTTGCGTTCGACGACGCCGACGCAGAACCCGGCCAGATCATAGTCGCCGGCGGCGTACAGGTCGGGCATAATTGCGGTTTCGCCCCCCAGCAGCGCGCAGTCGGCCAGCAAGCAGCCGTCGCTGACGCCCTGGACAATCTGTTCCAGCAGATCGGGGTCGTCCTTCGGCATCGCCACGTAGTCCAGGAAGAACAGCGGCTCCGCGCCGCAGCAGATGACGTCATTGACGCTCATGCCGACCAGGTCGATGCCGACCGTGTTGTGCACGCCGGCCCGCGCCGCGACTTTCAGCTTCGTCCCGACGCCGTCGGTTCCGGAGACCAGGACGGGGTCCTGGTAGTGCCGCGCAAAGAGGCGGTTGCCGAAATCGAGTCGAAACAGTCCGGCGAACCCCCCGTCGAGAACCATGACGCGCGGCGAGTAGGTGCGGTGCATCAGTGCCGGCAGGCGAGACATCGACTCGCGATATACGTCCAGATCGACGCCGGCGCTCCTGTAAGTCGCTTTGGCCATTGAACTTGCCTGTTTCCCCGGTGCAAAGCCAGAATTCTACGGGGGCTCTGCACTACTTGTCAACGCACGGCTCTGGCCGGCGCGCACCCCCGGGGGCCACCGGCCGGCCGCGGCTCCGGACTTTCTACTTCCGGCTTTCTGCTTGCTCCCCGCGACATTGCCGTGGTCGTGGCCTGGCCAATGGAGTATCCTGTGGCGAACATGTGGCGAATTTAGCAAGCAGGAGGACTGGGATGACGACGGTGAGAATCGTGGCTGGGATGCAGGTGTTATGTGCGGTTGGTGCTCTACTCGGTGCCGTGCTCGTGGCGGGAGAGCCGCCGGCGGCCGAGGTCAGTCGCCAGCCCTCGACATACGCGCCGGCCAAGGATCTCGAGTCGCAGGTCCAGTTCTTCCTGGCGCGGATCAAGGACGATCTGAAAGACGAGTCTGCGTATGGGGACGACACCCTCAAACGGGTGTCGCGCGACGCCAACACCCTGGCGGTGCTGGCCCTGGTGCTTGGCAAGCACGATGAGGCGAACCGCTACCAGGCGTCGGCCGCCACCCTGCTCAACGGCTCGCTGGCGCTGGCCGAGAAGTCCCAGGACTATCAGGCGGCGCGCGGCGCCTACGCACAGCTGGTGGAGTCGCTCAACGGGCCGCACGGTGCGCAGGATCTGGCGTGGAAGAGCGTGGGCAACATTGTGGACCTGATGCATCAGGTGCCCAGCCTCAACACGAAGCTGCGCGGACAGGTGCGCAGCGCCGAGCGGTTCTCCAAGTCGCCCGACGAGGCGGCCGGGCTGGCCGCGACACTGGCCGCCATCGCGCAGGTCTCGCTGTTCGACAACAGCTACTGTGCCGATCAGGCCGATCAGGCGAGCTGGGCCGAACTGTGCGGGTTGATGCGGGATGCGGCGTCGGACGTCAATCAGGCGGTGCGCAGCGGGGATCGGGACAGCGCGGTCGAGAAACTCAAGCCGCTCACCCGCACCTGTGACGACTGCCACGAGCAGTTCAAAGACTGACGCCGAGCGTGATCTTCTTGCGCGGCGTGCAGGGTTTCCCCGCATGTCATAACTCAGTCGCACAGTGAAGTTTCGCCAGGTCTTGCGACAGACGGGGCAGCCGCGCGTTTTTCGGCAATCGGCCGGCGAAATCGCGGCCGCGCGCGGCCCCGGGTGGTATGGTTGCTCGTACTTCGAGACCTACATCTGGGAACGCGGCGAGGCCCCTCTATGCTGATGCGACATCCCCACCCTGTTTTCCAATTCACCCACACCATTCCCTATGGTGCGGTGATCCACGACAGCGGCGTGCAGTTTGTCGTTTATAGTCGGTCAGCGACGGCGATGCGTCTCCTGCTCTATGACAATGTGCAGGACCGCGAGCCGTCCGACTCGATTCCGTTTGACCATGACTCCGACCGCTTGGGGGATGTCTGGAGCCTGTTCGTTCCGGGGATCGGCCCGGGACAGCTGTACCATTTTCAGGCCGACGGACCGCGCGACCCGGAACGCGGGTACTGGTTCGATGGCCGTGCGCGGTTGATCGATCCGTATGCCAAAGCCCTGGCCGGCTGCTTCCAGCGGTCGGACGACGGAATCGTGCGACCACCCAAGTGCGTGGTGGTCGACGACTACTTCGACTGGGAGGGGGATCGCCACCTGCGACGGGACTTGTCCGCCACGATCATCTACGAGATGCACGTGCGGGGATTCACGCAGAGCAGGACGAGCGGCGTGAAGCACCCGGGCACGTATCTCGGCGTGATCGAGAAGATCCCGTACCTCCAGTCGCTGGGGGTCACGGCCGTCGAACTGATGCCCGTGCACGAGTTCCCGATTCGCGACATCTGGGGCAACCCGCCGCAGCGCGGCAACTACTGGGGCTACGACCCGATGGCCTTCTTCGCGCCCCATCGCGGCTACGCGGTGGGGACCGAGCCGGGCTGCCAGGTGGTCGAGTTCAAGCGGATGGTCAAGGCGCTGCACGAGGCCGGTATTGAGGTGATCCTGGACGTGGTGTTCAACCACACGTGCGAAGGCAACGAGTTGGGTCCGGTGCTGTCCTTCAAAGGGCTGGAGAACCACGTCTACTATCACATCGCCAACGGCGGCAGCCGCTACAGCAACTACTCGGGCTGTGGCAACACGATCAACGGCAACCACCCGATTGTCCGCGAGCTGATCTTCAACTGCCTGCGGCACTGGGTCCACAATTACCATGTGGACGGATTCCGCTTCGACCTGGCGTCGATCTTGAGCCTCAATCGGCACGGCCAGCTGGTGCCCAACCCGCCGCTGGTCGAAACGATTGCCGACGACCCGCTGCTGGCCGATACCAAAATCATTGCGGAGGCGTGGGATGCGGCCGGCGCCTATCAGGTCGGCTCGTTCTCCGATCACCTGCGGTGGGCCGAGTGGAACGGGCGGTACCGGGACGACGTGCGGCGTTTCTGGCGCGGCGACCCCGGCATGCTCGGCGCCATGGCGACGCGGCTGTGCGGGTCGAGCGACCTGTACAAGCGGACGGGCCGGCCACCCACCTGCAGTATCAACTTCATCACGTCGCACGACGGCTTCACGCTCAACGACCTGGTGACCTACAAGGACAAGCACAACGAGGCGAACGGCGAAGGGAATCGCGACGGCGAGAACAACAACCTGAGCGACAACTACGGCGTCGAAGGACGCACCCGCCGCCAGCCGATTCGCGAGTTGCGGACCCGGCAGATCAAGAACATGGTGGCCACACTCCTCTTGAGCCAGGGGGTGCCGATGATCGTGGCTGGCGACGAGTGCCGGCGCACGCAGCACGGCAACAACAACGCCTATTGCCAGGACAACGAGATCTCCTGGTTCGACTGGCGGCTGGTGCGGCGCCACAGCGACATCGTGCGGTTCGTCCAGGCGCTGATCCGCTTCCGGCGCGCCCAGGCGGTCGTACGCCGCACCTGGTTCCTCACCGGCAAACCGGACGGCCGACACAATCTGCCGGACGTGAGCTGGTTCAATCCGGAGGGGGGCCATGTGGACTGGGCCAACGCCGATCTGGCTATGACGTGCCTCCTGACCGCCCCCGATCTGCCGGACGATCCGGCCGGGACCTCCCACCACGTCCTGCTCATGTTCAACTCCACACCCGATCCGCGCGAGTTCGTGGTGCCCGCCCTGGTGGCGAATCGACGGTGGCGTCTGTTCATTGACACCGGGAGCCCTTCGCCCCACGACGTCTACCCGGATCTGGATGGGCCCAGGTTGCCGGAGCACCACCGCGTGACGCTCACGTACCGTTCGATGCAATGCTTCGTGGCCGATTAGGGTGGGGGCTGGAGGTTCGGGATCAGGGGTGCGGGGCCCGGCGCGCATAGCGGCGGTTGAAGATCTCCGGATCGAAGGGGTCCTGCGCCGTGGCGTTCTCGCCCCGAGTGGCCGATGCGGCGGCGGGCGCGGCAGCGGGGACCGCCGCGGGGCAGTCTGCGGGTGCGGCGGCCGCGCCGGGCACACCCGGGTTCCCGGCAGACTGGCTGCCGGGCACGGATGCATCCGGCTCCGCTCCGCGACGCGGCACTTGCGGCGACAACGGCAGCGCATCGGCTGATCCGAGGTTCGTGGGCGGCGTGCGATTCGCGGTGCAGCGGTGAACCCACTCGACCAGCTGATCGAGTTGCTCCGCATCGCGCTGGCCCAGCGTCGCGTGGGTGCAGGTCCCGTGGGCCGATGTCGCGTTGACGAGCAGCAGGCTGTCCTCCGGTTTGCCCAGGTCAATCTGCTGCATGGTCGTGTGCAGATTGCCCTGCGTAAACCGCCGCGGCAGCGTCCGGCTCCAGTTCGGATAGGCCAGACGGAACGACGAATTGCAGTTCGGGCCGTGACAGCCGCTCATGCCGCAGCGATTGATCAGGAGCGGCTGGATGACATTGGTGAATTGCTCCACCGTGCCGTCCGGCATGCTGCGCACCAGCTGGTCAAGGTCCGATTGGGAAGTGAGCAGCGGAGCCGGGGCCGGCGCGGCACGCGCAGCAGCCGGCTGCTGTGCGGCCAGTCGCAGGCGTCGTTCAAACGTGGCCACCTCCGGACTGTCGGGCGCCAAACGCTGGGCAGCCATGAGCTGTTCCGCGGCCGACCCCATCAGCTCATATCGCAGACACCAGTCGGCCAGCGCCAAGTGATCGGCCGCCGATCGCCGGGTGGGCAAGCCGTCCCGCTTCTGCTGATACGCGTCCTCCAGCGTCTCACACTGCAGCTCGACACTGTCGGCCGGTACGCCCACTTCGTCCTGGCCGCCGAGCGTCACCACATACCGGTCTCCGACGCGACTGATCTCGCCGCGCAAGACCCGACCGGTACGCAACACCAGAACTCCCGGCTGTGGCGTGAACTGCGGCTGATCGGCCGGACTGCTGCCCCAGACGCTCAGGACCAGAGCGGCTGAGATGCCCAATATGGAACGTGATTTGGCCATAGCGGGGGGATGGTACGGCAAACCCATACCGGTCGCAAGGTCACTTCCATACTGGCTGGTCCGGGGGGCGCGGATTATATTGGAGACCTGAGGGACCAGCCGGGTATCCCGCGCGGGAGCCCACCCGCACCAGGAGGACGGGCCATGAGCCGCCAGTTGCGCGAAGTCTGGTACGCAGGCCATGTCCAGGGGGTCGGTTTTCGCTATACCGTGGCGACTCTGGCGCGGCGCTGGGAGGTCGCAGGATACGTGCGGAACCTGCCCGACGGCCGTGTCCACGTGGTAGTGGAAGGCGACGCACAGGAGCTGGACGAGTTGCTCGAGGCGGTGGCGCAGCGGATGCAGGGCTACATTCGCGATGTCCGGCAAGACCGCCGACCGGCAACCGGGCAGTTCGTCGGGTTTGAGGTCCGCTCGTGAGGGAGTGTACCGGGCAGTTGCGTCCCTCTGGCGGAGGGGCGGACGCGGGGTGTCGACGTATCTTTCGTGTCCGTCGAACATTCCGACGCGGCTGCACGTATGGAGCGGTTAGTCAGTCGGCACACATATCGCATCGGGAAGTGGACGGCACAAGATGGGACAATCGATGGTCTTGGGTTTGCTGAACGTCAAGGCAGTCAACACGCTGACACCCCTGTGGCTGGTTGGCATCGGAGCGCTGGCGGGCGTTGTTCTGGTGGCGTTGTTCTTTGTCCTGCTGGGGGGCTTATCCGCGATTCCGGGGCTGTCGAGGCTGCGGCGTTCGGTGCAGGAATCCTGGTCGGTGGTGCGAGAGGGTGTGCTGTTATATGTGCTCGTGGTGCTCCTGGTGTACGGCGGGATCGGTCTGCTGGGGACCTTTATCTTGCGCCCGGTGGGCGAGTCGATGAGCATCCTGGCGTCGCTGCCGCGGTTGACGCAGGTGGGCACTGAGGAGCACACGGCGACGGTTCCGAAGGGGCCGGCGGCGGCGAGCCCGGACGACGTGGTGGTGCGTGAGGCGCACGAGGTGCCGGTGCAGTTCCGAGGTGAGGAATTGACTCAGCTGGAGATCACCAGCACGGAGAACTTGTCCGTATCGTACGATCCGACAGCGGAGATGGACACATTGGATTCGGTCAGTGTGAAAGCGGGTGAGAAGTTCACCTGGCGGAAGCGGCCGAATACCCAGAGCCCGTTTGGTGAAGAGCCCATTGACCGGTTGTATGTCCGCAACCTGGGAGTCGACGATGCGACGGTCAGCATCGTGTCGCACACGGACGTAGTGCATCCCGAGGTGCGGTCGATCGTCATCACGGCGCTCGGCGTCTTCGGCGTGTTTCTGGTCTACTTCCTGCAGCACACGCTGGTGCCGCGTCTGTCGGCGATCGCGCTGGCCACGTTCAAGTCGGAGGTGGCGCAGCCGCTGTTCATCATCATCATGGGTCTGGGGCTGTGCTTCCTGTTGCTCTCGATCTACATCCCGTACAACACGTTTGGTGAAGACATCAAGATGCTCAAGGATTCCGGGCTGACCTTGATCCGGGTGTTCTGCATTGCGCTGGCTGTCTGGGGGGCCAGCACGACGTTGGCCGACGAGATTGAGGGGAAGACGGCGTTGACGGTGTTGTCGAAGCCGGTGCGGCGGCGCTCGTTCGTGATCGGCAAGTTCTTCGGGATCGGTTGGACGACCGCGTTGATGTTCGTCATCCTGGGGGCGATGTTGCTGGCGGTCACTTCCTACAAGATGATCTACGACGCCCGCGAGACGTCCCAGGAGGTGCCGACGTGGCAGGCGTGCTATCTGGAGATGTCGAGTGTCGTGCCCGGCCTGTTGCTGGCGTTCATGGAGACGTTGGTGCTGGCGGCGTTGAGTGTGGCGATTTCCACACGGCTGCCGATGTTTGCCAACTTCATGATCTGTTTCACGGTCTACGTGTTGGGGCACCTGATTCCGTTGATATCGCAGGCGACGGAGGGGCGGTTTGAGATCGTGAAGTTCATTGGCCGGTTCAGCGCGGCGATCTTTCCCAACCTGGAGGCGTTCGACCTGCAGACGGCGATTGCGGCGGGCATTGCCGTGCCGAAGGAATACCTGGGTTGGTCGCTGTTGTATTGCATCCTGTTCAGCCTTGTGGCCATGTTGCTGGCGTTGATTCTGTTTGAGGACCGCGACCTGGCCTGAACCCGCGGGGACTCCGCATGCGTTGGCCCGATTTCACGTCTGCACGGCGTTTCGGGCGCACTACGACGGATCAGGTGACGCTCTGGACGCTGGGGGTCTGCGCGGCGCTGCTGCTGCCGCTGCTGGTGCTGATCCTGGGCCTGGTCATACACCTCGTATTGGGCACGGCGCATGGGGTGATGCCGGGTGACTGGATTCTGCATCCCTGGACGTCGGGGCGGATCCTTCCCTGGCCGTGGTTTGGTACGCGCGAGGCGTGTCTGTTCGCGCTGCTGGGAGGCGGGGTCCTGGTCGGTCTGTTGGAGGTTTGGGCCCAGTGGCTGCTCAACCGCGCAGTGCACCGCGCGGCGTCGGATGTGGTGGTGCGGTTTCAGGCGGAGATTCATCGGCAGGCGTACCGGCTGGGATCGAGCGACCTGTTGGGTGGGCTCCGTTCGCCGCCGGAGCTGCTGGCCGCGCTGGCGGTGGCGGTGCTGCACCGCGGCCTGGTGAGCTGGTGGCGGGCCGTGCCGTACGCCGTGGTGGCGATCCTGGCGCTGGTGCTGATGGCGCTGGCGGTGAACGTCTGGTTAGCGCTGGTGGTGCTGCTGTCCGGAATCCTG